>NZ_JAPWAR010000026.1:0-33824 GCF_041433025.1 Prevotella sp. 20925_1_30
AATCAAGAAGACAGTAAGTTTGCAAACTATCATTTTGCCACTGTCGCAGAGACGGAGCGTCTGATGAAGGAAAAGTTAACGGGGCAGCCAGATATTGCCGTTGGCGGTGGCTTTGGTTATGAAATTGGCAACCACTGGGCTTTAGATTTACGTTACTTTCACGGATTGAACTCTACCATTAAGACAGAGCGTAATGACTATAACTGGGCAGAACACTCAACCCATGGACAGAACATAGAGCTAAGTATCAGCTATCTTTTTAAACTTTAACCCTTATGAGTTTATCTATGAAGGACAAGAGCAACAGAAAAAAACGTTATATTCTGGCAGGAATCTTTCTTGGCATAGCTACTCTTTTTGGTATAGAACGCTGTGTTAATGACGATCCAGAGTCTGAGCAGCGTATAGAACAAAAGACAGCAGATAAGGCACCATCACAATCTTCTACACCGCAAGTCTCTTCTTCTTTAGACAGGATAAATGTGCAGAAAGATTCGGGACGTTCAGATTGTGTATATAATAAGCTGGGGAATGTGCCCCGAAACGTTACAAGTATCAATACAAGTATCAATACAAGGAGAATTAAAAAATCAAGCATGACAAGGAAAACCGCTAATGGAAAACATTTTTCGTCAGAGCAGCCTATCCTTTCTCCATCATTATCAACTGACGTTTCATCTTTAAACGATAAAACAGCCAGTATAAAACACGAGACAAAAGAACCAGGCAATGAACCTACTAATCAGAAAACAGGTGAATATGTTCTTGACAACTCTATGAATAGTCAGCCCTCCATCGTACAGGAGAATCCGAAAGAATCACTATCTTTGATAACTTATTCTTTTCCTCACTATCACCTTTTTCGGATAGGACTCAGAGCTGGAGCTGGTTATTCCTGCATTTCAGGATTAAGCAGTATTATTGAGAACTATGATATACGCCCTACTTTCACAATGAGTGAACGTGGTGGTGTAAATCCTCGTATTGGAGTCTTTGGCACATGGCAATATCGTAGATTAGGTGCTGAGCTGGGCATTGATTACACCCGTATTCTCAGCAAGCTGACAGAGCATAAGATACCTGAAAATGTAACCGAGACTACACGATTTCATTATAATTTCATTACTCCACAAGTCCTGCTTCGTTTCTATGCTTTCCCAAAGTTCTATATGGGAGTAGGAATTAGTGCCGCTATTCCGTTTGGTAGCCGTAATATCGACTTCACCAATGACCGCATTGGAGAGGTATACCGACAGCAGACTGAACGTACCCAGGATCATCTGAGAGAATCTGTCAAAGCACGAGTAGTATTCATTCCTACTATAAAAATTGGCTATGTTGATATAAAGAACGGTCTTGAGGCAGGACTGGAATACGGTTTCGGATTTAATGATATGCTCCGCACCAGTGCCAATGACTATGGCTATCAGGAGCGTATGAATAATCTTCAGACTGTCAGCCTTACCATTGGTTACAGTCTTCCTATTGGCAAAGCTAAATAAGCAGCATAACTACAATCATATTAAAACGGTCTTTAAATGAAACATAAATACCTCACAGCAGTTTTCTTCTTTCTATCCACTCTTTCTGCTACTGCTCAGACCCCTGGTGGTGTAGATAAGCCAATGGTATGGTCGCATGATTCTACCTCTGTCCGTGTCTCTGCTGGTGCTGGACTTACCTATATAGGCGTAAGTAAGGTATATGGCGAGAAGGAGCAGGCAATATGGTCTCTTGGAAATGGAAAAGCTATTACCCGTATACAGACAACTGAACGTACTGCTAACCTTGGCGATGGTACTTTCATGAATTATGCCAAGGATTCGCTGCCTGAAATGCGACTTTATAGCTATACGACCTCTTCCAATATGGGTAATGGTCAGACTTTGCATATCGGTCGGAATGGGAATGCTAAGTTGCCTGTAAAGAACCTTGATGGTAGAACTGTTGAGTATACTGTCTTCGATCGCCGCCTTTCTGATACAGAACGGTGCCGTGTGGAAAGCTATCTTGCTTTGAAATATGACGTGAGCCTTCGCAGCAGTTACCTTAATTCAAGAAGCGAGGTTATTTGGAATGGGTATACCAACAAGGACTATAGCCACCGTATAGCTGGTCTTATCTCAGACAAAGCCTCTGCCCTGCATAAGACAAGAGCCAAGAGCTGTGAAGAAGATGGTTTCCTTACAATCAGTATGAGCAAGCCTCTTGAAGATGGTGAGAGTCTTCTTTGGGGTGACAACAATGGCAAACTTTCTTTCCGTCAGAGTAAGGCCTACGGCAAGTGGCTCGGTAGAAGATGGATGGATACAGCAACACGGATTGACAAGCCTAATGTTGATATTGTTGCTGATGGTAAGCAGCTACGCCAGATACAACCTCTTGCAGAAGGTGAGAGCTACTATCTTGCCGTTGACCCTACAGGAACGGGTAGCTTTCCTGTCAAAACTCTAAGCTATCATAAGGCAAATACGACAGTTGGTGATAGTATTGTCTTTAAGACTATACCGTTAGGAAGACGTGATGTATTCACGCTACGAGCTGCCAAAGATATGTTTACAACAATAGAAGTAAAGCAGCCAACGGAGAAGAGCGGCAGCACAGGAACACTTTCTGTCAGGGTAACAGGTGGTATCGCCCCTTACAAGATGACCCTACAGAAAGAACACATGTCTGTTTTCAATCGCACCACAAGTGATAGTATACAGTCTGCTGACGGACTCATAGAAGGGAAATACCTCCTTACAACGACAGACCATGTGGGCAATAAGGCTGAGAATGAGTTTCAGATTTCGAAGACGGGTATCACAGAAATTCCTTCCATGAATCCTTCCGATGGAAATAGTGACTTCTTTGCGAATGTAAGTGTAAATCCTAATCCAACGGCGAATGGATATGTCGACGTCCAGGTGGAACTGAGCGAAGCAGCTCCATTGGACATGGCACTCTATACGACGGGTGGAGCTCTTGTCAGTCGTCAGGCGAATATGCCAGATACATATTTCTCCACTAAAGTCTATCTTCCACAGCCGGGTGTTTACCTATTGACACTGCAAAGTGGTAGCAAAGATAGGACATTTAAACTGGTGAGAAAGTAATTCTCTTTTTATCCTTTATAAAATTTTCCAACGCAAGTATATATACTGAGGACCTTTAGGCCTGAAACAAAATAGCAAGAATAATGAAGTATTCTACACATTCACTCCTCCTTCCGTTCCTGTTGCTAGCAGGAATCATACTAAACTCCTGTAATGGTGGAAGTAATCGTTCTGCTAAAGAAACTGTAACCAGTGATTCTCTATCCAGTGATACAGTCTCTTCTGTACAAAAAGATAGCACTTCTCGAAAGGCTACTTCCTTACGAACACAAGTCAAGAACAGTGTACAGAACTCTTCTGTGAAGAGATTTTCCAAAGAAGTTGTAAGAAATCAAAAGTTGAATCGTGTAGCTACTCACAAGGCGAACAGGAAATCTGCAAGACTTTTTGCAGACTTCGGCAAACGTACCGTCAGCAAGTTCTTTGCTAACTCCGACAGCGATACGCTCAATGTTGGACGAGCCCAGCTTGCCGTACCACGTGAGGCTATGGAAAAGGGTAAAGTTCTTAGTATTACACCACTTAGAAAAGGTGAATTACCAACCTTGCCTACTGGTATGGTAAACGTTACAGGTGGCTGTGATACATTGATGGCAAGAACAGATACGGTGTCAGGTTATCGCTTCTTACCTCATGGCAATCATTTCGTCCATCATCTGGCAAGTATCGCAGTACCTTACGACAGCACGTTGATACCGAAAGGCTATACCGTAGATGATATCCACACCTATTATTATGATGAACTGCACCAACGCTGGACAATGCTCCAGTCGAAAGGTGTTGATACTAAACGTGAGGTGGCAATGGCAGAGACTTCTCACTTTACAGATGTCATCAATGGTATCATCAAAGTTCCTGAGAGTCCCGAAACACAGAACTATGTCCCTACAGGTATCAGTGAACTGAAGGCTGCTGACCCAGCAGCGGGTATTCAGCAGATCGAAGCCCCATCAGCTAATCAGAATGGTACGGCGTCACTGTCCTATCCTTTCGAAGTTCCTGCAGGGCGTAATGATATTGGTGTAAGTGCCGGCTTACAGTATAGTAGCGAGGGCGGTAGTAGCTTTGTTGGCTATGGATGGAGCCTTCCTGTACAGAGCATTGATATAGAGACCCGTTGGGGTGTACCACGTTTTGATGATAAGTCAGAGACTGAGAGCTATCTCCTCATGGGACAGCAGCTCAGTGACCGACTCTATCGTAGGACTGATTCTCTGGCAAGACAAGCTGACAAGCAGTTCTATCCAATGACTGAAGGTGGTTTCAGTAGGATTATCCGAAAGGGTAACAGCCCGAAGAATTATTACTGGGAAGTGACGGGCAAGGATGGTACAGTCTACAGTTATGGTGGTCATAGTGGTCATGTCAGTGATGCTACTTCTCTTACCGACACCAAGGGTAACCGTATCAAATGGGCACTTGACCGTGTTACCGATGTTCACGGGAACTTTGCCGCTTTCCATTACATGAAGTCTGGCAATAACCTTTATCCGGAACGTTATACATGGACAGGATTCGGGGAGACAGAAGGACTGTATAGCATAGAATTCGATATTGACTCTATAGCCACAGACCGAAAAGATGTAACGAGTAGCGGAAGGCTGGGCATAATGCAAAAGGACAAAGGGCTACTCCGTAAGGTCACTGTGAAGAATAATGGTCAGCAGCTCCGCAGTTATACCTTAAACTATGAAGAAGGGCCGTTCGGAAAAATACTGCTAAAGAGCATTGAACAGCACGATAGTAGGGATGGTAAGGTTGCTACACAATCCTTTGACTATTACAATGACCTTAGAAATGGACTTTTCTCTTCTAAAGCAGAGGTATGGAAGGCCGAAGGAGAAGATTACGAGGCATTCCTCAGCCATTCGGTTCGTGGGTGTGATGACAATCTAAGTCTCCTTGGTGGTGGAGCTTCAAAAAGCCACACTACGGGTTATGGAACAATGGTAGGTATTGGCTTCGCTGCTGGAACAGTAAATATTGGTCCATCTATCTCTAATAGTAAGAGTTCAAATTCAGGTAAAATTGCTTTTGTAGATATTGATGGTGACGGGTTGCCAGATAAGCTCTTCAAACGAGGTGACAAACTTTACTATCGTAAGAACATGAGTGCAGATGGAAAGAATTTACTCTTCGGAAAAACAATATTGATATCAGGAGTAAACTCTTTCTCTGATGGTAATAGTACCAGTCGTTCTCTTAATGCTGATGCAGCTGTTGAAGTTGGTCTTATAGGTAAACTTAAAGCCTCTGTTGGAATTTCTTATACACATTCAAAAGATCAAGACAAGACAACCACCTATCTTTATGATTTCAACAGTGATGGTCTTACGGACATAGCTGTCAATGGTCAGGTATATTTTAATCATATTGTAGACGGGAAACCAGTATTTAGTCCAGCAAGTAGTGTAACTGCCAATCCTATTATTGGCGAAGGGGCTCCTATTGATAAACATTTTATCCCAGACTATAAGGTCATCCGTGATTCCTTGGAAAAGGAATATCCACTAAATGATGCTGTCCGTATGTGGTACGCACCCTTTAATGGTAGAGTTAATATACAAAGTACTATAAAGAAGCTTAGCAATCAAGGGGATGGTATCATTTACAGCATTCAACATGAGGGCAATGGTTTCATGGTTCGTGACTCTTTATTACAAGCTGGTAGCAAAACCAATAATCTTAACTGTGATGTAAAAGCAGGAGACAGAATCTTCTTCCGTCTTCAGTCCCGATATGATGGTGAGGATGATAAGGTCCTTTGGAATCCTATAATTACTTATATATCTTTGCCTGTTGGCAAGGATCGGTATCTGTCAGAAGACTTAAAAGCATATAATAGTAAAGCTGATTATATAGAGGGTGAAAACAATGTAGCAATCTTTAATCGTAGTGGTAAGGTTACGCTCCACGCCCCTTATAGGAAAGAAAAGACTACTGATGATGTTACACTTATCGTCACACGATTGGATCATCATGGTGAAACGATAGTAAAACGACTTAAACTTCCTGCTGACAGTATCGTCAATGGTTCCTATGACTATACCGGTAACATAGATGAGAAAGATTCTGTTTCATACTTCTTCGAAATTACGACTACATCCCCAGTTGATTGGACAAAGGTACAATGGACAGGTAACTATAATTATGAAGATGACCAAGAAAACGTACGTTTTGTAGCATCTCGTAGGATGTTCAACAAGCCTGTAAGTATAGCAGAGAGTAAAGTGTTGAAACAGGGTGTTACCGCATTGAATAGGAAATACCGTCCTAAACTTTTCATTGTTCCAGCACTTTCTGTTGTGCGCAAAGATAAAAAGAATGACACAGATACTGCTACAGTTTACCTCACTTTACATGATCAAAACGGACTTCCCGTATTGCGCCACACCTGTCGTCTGAATACTTCCAATACGCTCAAGGTAGATACTATCATAGTTACAGACACAACACTTATCAAACGATTAAATACAGGTAAGGTGACTGCTACTTTTGCAGTAAGTAACGAATTATCTAAATCAACTCATGCCAAAGTTAGTTTCTTACGCGATAGTCTTTCTTACCAAAGTACCACATCTACAGTTGTTACTGCTGAACAGCGTGTTCTTGTGGATACGTTAGAGGCTTGTGTTTTCTCTGGGTATAACTCTGTTGATTATGGAAGGCTCTATCGAGGATGGGGACAATTCGCCTATAATGGCAATAAAGCCTATGCTACCCAGCCAATAGAAGTGTCAGCACTGACCATTGACAGGGATAAATATAAGGATATAGCCGAGCATTATAAATCTACACACGATGGCAATCAACTTGCAAAGAGTCTTACTCCTGTCAACGAACAGCGCTTCTTTGTTATGGGTTATGATACTAACAAGAGGATGTATGTTGGCGGCTCTGAACATGTTTTTATCTCTTTGGATACAATCTGTAGCTCTCGTATTGGTGAGGATGCTATTATAATAGACAGTGTGCATTATGCTAAAAATGCGGGTGAATTGTCTGCACCTGTACTTATGAGTGAGTCAAAGAGTAATGGCTATGGTGTAAGCGGTGGAATCTCCTATGCAGGACTCAGTGGCAGCAAGAGTACACAGACTTCTTATAGCAAGGTGTCTCTAATGGATATCAATGGTAATGGCTATCCTGATTGGTTAGAAGAGGTAGATGGCAATATTGTTACTCAATATACCAATGCAACTGGTACACTTGGGGAAGATCGCATGAAATTAAATGTCACGCACCCTAAATTTAAAGCAAGTTCCTCTACTATTGGTGCAGATGCAAGTCTATCAAAACGGGCTTCGTCAAAGAGTGCTTTAGCTATCAGTATCAACCCTAAACCACAAGACGATGAAACATCAGGCGGTAGTGATGGACATAATTCATCCAATGGTAATGCTATCTCCAGTGTGTCCGTGAGTGCAAGTGGGAATTTTACTTCTGGAACCTCTCATACAGAAAGTGATTGGACTGACCTTAATGGTGACGGACTTCCTGATATGCTCTTTGGTGATAAAGTGAAGTTCGGTCTTGGTTATGACTTTACAAATGAGGAGAATAGCGGTGTTACTTCATTGGAGTCTTCTGAAAATAGTACATGGGGTGCAGGACTTGGTACATCCATCGAGGTACTTGGTAATGCCGATATATCCTTTGGCGTCAATGGAACGAAGACAACAACAAAGTACAATGTGTCTTTTATAGATGTTAATGGCGACGGTTTACCTGATATGGTAACTCGTGATGCTGACAAGTTCACCATAATGTTGAATACGGGATCAGGATTTATCTCTTATTCAGAAGAACAACAGGGTCGTTTCAATGAGTCATTGGCAACTTCTGTGTCTCAATATGGTAACTTTTCAGTTTCTATTCCAATACAAATCCTGTTTTTAAAACTGAGATTTACAACTAAGTTTATCAAATCTTGGTCAAGTGGAGTTAGCCGTACGAGTGCTGCCTTAAGGGATATAGATGGCGATGGAAGACCTGATCTTATCATATCTGACGGAGGAAAGCAGCTTATTGTCTACCGCAACCTTACGGGAAGAACGAACATGCTGCGCTCTGTGACGCTTCCTTTCGGCGGACATATCAATATCAACTATGAGCAGACAACTCCAAGTTACGACTTGCCGGGACGCCGCTGGGTGATGTCATCGGTTGAGACGACAGGTGGATACAAGGAGAACGGAGCGGTACGAAGCAGGAATACCTTTGAATATAGTGGTGGCTATCGTGACCGTCGTGAGCGTGACTTCTATGGTTTCAAGCAGGTACGTACCAATCAGATAGACACTGAGAATGGTGATAGACTCTATCGTTACTCCGTACAGACTTATGGTAAGAACAGGGATTACTATGCGCATGGACTTGTTACGAGTGAATATCTCTATACCGCTGATGGAAAGAAACTGCAGGGAGCTGTCTATGACTACGACCTGAAGACACTCGCCGTTGGTAATAATACGACAGATGCTGTTGTCTTCCCTGCCCTAAAGACACTCGTTCAAAGTAACTTTGATGAAGCCAGTGGGGACAGTCTGGCGGTTGCTGTCAGCAATACTTACGATGACTATGGTAACCTACAGGGATATAAGGAGACTACAACGGGCTATAGCTTAGAGGCAGATATCAACTATCATAAGATAGCCGACAAGTATATTGTCAGTATCCCGAGCCATATCACTGTCAGCAGTGGTGGTAAGACTTACCGTGAACGCAGCACGAAGGTGGACGGCAACGGTGAGATAACGGAAATCATGCTCCATAACGGTGACAAGCCTTCTGTCTATAACATGACTTACGATGGCTATGGTAACATCACACGCATGACGAAGCCGGAGAACTATAACCATCAGCGTATGTTCTATGCTTATACGTATGATGACCGCTATCATAGTCTTGTGACAAGTGTCAAGGATGCATACGGCTATAGCTCCAGTACGGCTTATGATGGTCTTTGGAATGCTCCGTCTGTAACGACCGACCTTAACGGGCAGAAGATGGAATACACCTACGATGCACTGGGCAGACAACAGACGATTCGTGCTCCGTATGAGATTGAGAGCGGTCAGCCATTTACCATCCGCTTTGAGTACTTCCCTGCAGAACGCAAGGCACATACCATTCATTATTCTAAGGAAGGCAACATAGATACCTATACCTTTGCCGACTCGCTGATGCGTGCCGTCCAGACGAAGCTGACAGGTGTGGTCTGGTCCGGTGGAAGCAATCAAAAAGTCTCCATCGTCAGTGGAAGGGCTGTTATCGATGCCTTTGGACGTAATATTGCGGCTTATTATCCAATGACGGATAGCTATGGTAACATCGGCACTTACAACCACGCGACGGGTGATCTGCAGGCAAAGACAGAGTATGATGCGCACGACCGTACCACGAGTGTGACGCTTGCTGACGGTAGTGTGACACGCACAGCCTACAGTATCGGTAGTCATGACGGTGAACCGATGCTCCAGACAACAGTCACGGATGCACTGGGACGACATGCGGAGAGCTATACGGATGCCAAGGGACGTAACCGGGAGACGGTGCAGCATGCTCGTGGTGAGGATATCATGGTGAAGTACAGCTATGACCCTGTCGGACAGGTGATGACGGTTCAGCATCCTAACGGTAGGGAGACGAAGTATGCCTACGACTTGCTTGGTCGGAAACTGATGGTGAACCATCCTGATGCAGGTGAGACGGATATGACTTATGATGCGGCAGGTAACCTCCTGACGAAGCTCACGGCAGAGCTTAGGAAGTCGATATCTGACAAGGGTTACATCTCTTACACCTACGATTTCGAACGACTCCATGAAGTACTTTATCCAGAAAATCTCTTTAACCGTGTTACTTATACCTATGGTAAGGCTGGCGATAAGTATAATCGCGCTGGTCGTCTTGCCCTCGTAGAGGATGCGAGTGGCGGTGAAGCCTACTACTACGGTCGACAGGGTGAGGTGACGAAGACTGTCCGTACAGTCATGGCGAGCGTGGCAGATATTAGGACTTATGTCTATGGTGCTACGTATGATAGCTGGAACCGTGTGCAGACGATGACTTATCCTGATGGTGAAGTGGTGACTTATCACTATAATGCTGCAGGACAGGTGGAGAGCCTGACGAGCAATAAACAGGGACATCAGAGCGTTATTGTTGACAGGATAGGTTACGACAAGGAGGGTCATACGGTCTATACGAAACTTGGTAATGGCACGGAGACTACCTATACCTACGACAAGCAGCGTGAGCGTCTGCAGGTGATGAACCTTACAGCGGATGGTCAGACTGTGATGGAGAACAGGTATCGTTATGATGCTGTGGACAATATCCTCGGTATCACGAATGCTGCCAACCCAACGTCGCTGACGAAACTCAATAGGGCGAAGCTGGGAGGAAGGAGTTCGCATACGTATGAGTATGATGAGCTGAACCGCCTTATTCATGCCAGCGGTAAGGCAAAAAGTGCAAGTTACGACATGGTGATGTCGTTCGGACGGATGAGTGAGCCGCTGACTAAGGTGCAGAAGGTGGACTCAACAACAACTGCCAAGTCTTATAACTTTGCTTATAAGTATGAGGACAGTAACCATCCGACGGCTCCAACGCAGATTGGTCACGACCATTACACATACGATGCCAACGGTAATCCTACACTGGTAACGAACGACTCAACGAACACTACCCGTGAGATGTATTGGGATGAAGACAATCGTCTGATGGTACTCTCTGACAACGGCAAGACGAGTCGTTATACTTACAATGCTGCTGGTGAACGCATCATGAAGAGTTACGGTACGATGGAGGGTGTGTATATCAATGGTGCACCGCAGGGTATTACTTTCCACGAGACGGATAACTTCACGCTTTATCCTGCAAGTATCCTCTCTGTAAATAAGAATCGCTTTACGAAACATTACTTCCTTGGTGACAAACGAGTTGCTTCAAGGATAGGAACGGGTCTGTTCAATAATGTCTATGGACGTAACGGCTCATATGTAACCGCAGGTCAGCAGGACTACGCTGAACGTATGAATCAAATCCAACGTCAGAAGGAAGCGTATTATAAACAGCAGGGCATTGCACCTGGTGTACCTACAATGAAGGGTGCGTATGGTGATCCAGAGAACACGGGTGTAGGGTATAATGCCGTCCTCACCGAACTCGGCAACCATGATGTGCCACAGGGTTGGATTCAGACTCCACATCCTAACACCACACCAAATACCAACCCCGGTCCTCCTGTAAGCTGGAACGACCCGAGTAACCCTGATGACCCGCAGGCTGGTTATGGCTATGTTCCTAATGATACTACACGTGAAGAAACCTTCTTCTATCACAGTGACCACCTCGGTAGTACATCTTACATCACAGATGATAAAGCCAACATCACACAGTATGATGCCTACCTGCCTTATGGTGAGCTGTTAGTGGATGAACATAGTAGTAGCAAGGACATGCCGTATAAGTTCAATGGCAAGGAACTTGACGAAGAAACGGGGCTGTACTATTACGGAGCCAGGTACATGGACCCCAAAATCTCCATGTGGTTAGGGGTAGACCCGTTGAGGGAGAAGTATCCAAGTGTTACCGGATATTGTTATACGATGGATAACCCCATCGGCTTGATGGATCCAACAGGAATGGCTCCCAAATATCCTACAATAAAAGAGACAATTGTATATGGAATGAAACATAGTAGAACTTTTAAGAAACTATTATCACTTGCGGGTATTACTCTGAAAAACTATGACCAGAATATCTCATTTGGTAGATATACAGCGACAGATGGAGAAACAGGTAAGATAACATTAACAAAAGGAACAAATAAGAAATATCAGATTGTTAAACTGGCACATGAGTTGTCTAATCGGATAAATGTCAAAGCTTTTAAGTCATATAGAAGGCAGGTCGAGATGGGTAAGATTACTGCCGCTAAATATGCAAATCTAGTTGCAGGAGTGGAAGTTGACGGTGAAATTAATCAAATAAAAGTTGCAGCAGACTTACACTTTCACTACCCTGAAAAACGATATGAAAACGTTAACTCTTTAATTGATAAATATATAGGAGATAGGAAAACCAAACTCAAAGATTATATTATTCCCTCAACCCAACATATAAAGGAATATACAAGTATTGGGAGAGGTTATAGAAGTGCATATTTGATAAAAAACAAAAAAAAGAGGCAATGATGAAAAATATAAAATTTCCACTTATTATATTTTTAATAATGTTTATATCATCCTGTAATGCTCAAAAGATAAAACAGAATGATATCCATAATACGAATAAGTATTCTTTTATTGACAATAAAAAAATCAAATTCAAGATATTGAAGATAGCTGACGAATCTACTTTTCCCATAACTGATATTGGATATCGGGTTATTATCGATTTAGATTCTAAAGAAAATCGCATTCTTGAAGGAGTGAAAAAAGAAGAATGGATACAAATGTTAAGGAACAATAAGAAAGATTACGCTGCAAATATTTTATTATATTATCTATATAAGCGTGAAGCTGCTGTTCTTTTAGTGCATATCGGCATTCGAGAATGGCGGATTAGTATGAAAGATGATGATATTTCATATTGGAAACAAACATTAAAATAGTATTATATCTGGTATCCTATGTCATATTCTAAGAGGAGCATATTTGTATCTTATCTCTTGCTTATTTGCTTAGGAGCAAATGCACAAGTAAAACTTGATATGATATATAATGATGCTGTGATTCATCTATATGAAGAGTTGTAAAATTAAAACTTAATTAGGGATTTTGATGCTTTTCGCTTGGTTACATTTGCACGCACAACGCACCCTATCCTTCCCCGTTTTCGCATGATCTAAAGACACATTTACAAAATAAAGTTGTATATTTGCAGTTGGTATACCTATGACTTGCTTGGTCGCAAACTGATGGTGAACCATCCTGATGCTGGTGAAACGAATATGACTTATGATGCGGCAGGCAACCTCCTGACGAAGCTCACGGCAGAGCTTAGGAAGTCGATATCTGACAAGGGTTACATCTCTTACACCTACGACTTCGAGCGACTCCATGAGGTACTTTATCCAGAAAATCTCTTCAACCGTGTCACCTATACCTATGGTAAGGCAGGCGATAAGTATAACCGTGCTGGTCGTCTTGCCCTCGTAGAGGATGCGAGTGGCGGTGAAGCGTATTACTACGGCAAGCAGGGTGAGGTGACGAAGACCGTCCGTACAGTCATGGCGAGCGTGGCGGATATCAGGACTTATGTCTATGGTGCTACGTATGATAGCTGGAACCGTGTGCGGACAATGACTTATCCTGACGGCGAGGTGGTTACCTACCATTACAATGCTGCTGGACAGGTTGAGCGTCTTACGAGCAATAAACAGGGACGTCAGAGCGTTATTGTTGATAGGATAGGTTACGACAAGGAGGGTCATACGGTCTATACAAAACTTGGTAATGGCACGGAGACAACCTATACATATGACAAGCAGCGTGAACGTCTGCAGGTGATGAACCTTACGGCGGACGGTCAGACTGTGATGGAAAACAGATATCGTTATGATGCTGTGGACAATATCCTCGGTATTACGAATGCCGCCAACCCAACGTCGCTGACGAAACTCAACAAGGCGAAGCTGGGAGGAAGGAGTTCGCATACGTATGAGTATGATGAGCTGAACCGCCTTATTCATGCAAACGGTAAGGCAAAAAGTGCAAGTTACGATATGGTGATGTCGTTTGGAAGGATGAGTGAGCCGCTGACAAAGGTTCAGAAGGTGGACTCAACAACAACTGCGAAGTCTTATAACTTTGTTTATAAGTACGAGGACAGTAACCACCCGACGGCTCCAACGCAGATTGGTCATGACCATTACACATACGATGCCAACGGTAATCCAACGCTGGTAACGAACGATTCGGCGAATACTACCCGTGAGATGTACTGGGATGAAGACAATCGTCTGATGGTACTCTCTGACAATGGCAAGACGAGTCGTTATACCTACAATGCTGCTGGTGAACGCATCATGAAGAGTTACGGTACGATGGAAGGTGTGTATATCAATGGTGCACCGCAGGGTATCACGTTCCACGAAACCGACAACTTTACGCTCTACCCGGCAAGTATTCTCACTGTGAATAAGAACAGATTTACCAAGCACTACTTCATCGGCAGCCAGCGTATAGCTTCAAGAATCGGCACGGGCACGTTCAACAATGTGTATGGCACCAACGGCAGCTATGTCACTGCCGGCCAGCAGGACTATGCCGAGCGCATGAACCAGATAGAGGCGCAGAAGGAGGAATACTACAAGCAGCTGGGCGTTGCTCCGGGCGTACCTACCGAGAAAGGTGCCTACGGAGACCCTGAAAACACAGGTGTGGGCTATAACACGGTCATCACCAACCTTGGTGACCACACTGTGCCCGAAGGCTGGGTGCAGACACCGAAACACAACGACACGCCCAAGACCGAGCCGGGCGCACCCATCTCTTGGAACGACCCGACAAACCCCGATGACCCGCAGGCGGGCTATGGTTATATCCCTAATGACACAACCAAGGAGGAAACCTTCTTCTATCACAGCGATCATCTTGGATCAACTTCTTACATCACTGATGACAAGGGTAACATCACACAATATGACGCTTACCTGCCGTATGGCGAGCTACTTGTCGATGAACATAGTAGTAGCGAGGACATGCCATACAAGTTCAACGGCAAGGAGATGGATTCTGAGACAGGCTTGTATTATTATGGTGCAAGATACATGAATCCTGTGATAAGTATATGGAATACTCCTGATGCATTAATAGAAGCGAAACCATTTGTTTCAAGCTACACTTACTGTCTAGGTAATCCCATTTTATTAATAGATCCTGATGGGAATTGGGAAAGAAACAGCAATGGCAATTTAGTAGCCCAAAGAGGTGATAATGTTGCTTCATATGCCAAATATACAGGGTATTCTACCGATCAAGCACTTGCTATATTACTTGCTAATGGTGTGACAATAAATTCCAATGGAATTCTGTCTTTAAAGGAAGGGCAAGAAATTTTCGACGGAACGTTTCATTTGTCAGATGTCGTTGTTCATGGCAAAAGTAAATCTTCACAAAGTATTCCAAATTCTTCACAAAGGAGAAATGTTTCTGAATTGTCTATTAGTCAACAAGGCATAAATTTCTTGATAGCAAGAGAAGGAATGATAACGCATCCATATAATGACTCTAAAGGATTTGCAACAATTGGAGTTGGACACTTACTTCATAAAAGCAAAGTAACAGATGCTGATAGAAGGGCATGGGCAGGATTTACGAAAAACGATGCAAAAAAACTTTTAATGAAAGATTTAAAAGAAACATTTGAGCCTAAAATTCGTGCTTTAGTAAAAGTACCTCTATCACAAAATGAATATGATGCCATTTGCTCATTTGCATTTAATATCGGAGTTGAAAGAGGATTTCCTTCTTCCGATTTTTTGAAAGAACTAAATAAAGGGCACTATGATGGGACACTGATGCTCCGTTGGAGACGTCCAAGCGAAATAATAGGGAGAAGGAAAAAAGAGGTTGAATTGTTTAATCATGGAGTATACTAGAAATGAGAATGAAAATGTTAATTTTAATTGGCTTCATCACCGTAAGTTGTACATCAGCACCTAACAAGAAGTGTATTGTACAAAAAAATCAAGTAAGAGTCATAAAAACAGAGAAATCTACAGCATTCAAGTATTTACAAGGTATTTGGATAATACCACATGCAGCTGATATACGAATTGTTTTCAAAAATGACTCTACTTTTGAGTTTCATGATTATAACTCAATCAAAGATTCTATAGAGATTTTAAAAGGTATATATGTATTAAATAATGATCAACTTACACTTAGATATACTGATAGACCTCAACAGAAGTTTATCTATCACTTTGGCAGATATGAGGACGAGCGTTATATTAGAAAAGGAAAGTACTATTTTGTAAAACAATAAGTCACGACTTCGGAGTGATTTAATTCCCTTTCGGGGCAAGGGTCTTTGTGGTACAAGTGGTAATTTGTGGGACAAAGACACACCTTGCCAGTATAAAGAAAGAGATAGTTTGTTATGTTCCATAAAGTAACCTTTCTGGGGTGCTTTTGATAGACGAGAGTTCAAAGTTCAAGAAGTAAGTCAAGAGATAAGTTTAGACTAATTTCTTGACTTACTGACTTTATGAGCTGACATATTTTTGACTAAAGTTAATTTTAACTTAGGTCGAAACTAATTTCTTGACCAAAGTCACAACTGACCATTTGACTTAAGTCGCGACTGATTTCTTAACTTAACTCATAACCTACCTGTTTGCGGTATTGGATTATAATGCCTTTCAAGCATAGCTTGTATGTCGCTCTGCCTGTAGAGTATCTTTCCTCCGATTTTGAAATAGGCAATCGTGCCATTGTCCCGATAGTCCTGAAGTGTGCGAGGACTCAACCGTAAAAGTTTGCACACCTCCTCGCCTGTCAGGTAAACCTCTCCACCCAACATCGGACGGGCAGTAGCGCAATACCGCTCCAATTTCTTCAATATTCCTTCCATCAGTTGTGAAAACAACTGCATCTGAGGGTCTTGCTGTGTAATGATTTCGTTCTCTGTCATAGTTCATTCACTTTTTGCGTTCAGTAATTCCGTGATGTCGCTTTCTTTGTAATAGCACTTATGTCCAATCATAGAGAAAGGGATTTTCCCCGTATCTCTGTATGATTGCAGGGTACGTTTGCTGATGCCCAAACGCTTGCACACGGCTTCGTTGTCAAGCCATTCGTCCTTTTCGGGCGGATTGCCGATGAGTTGTTCGATACTGTGGATAAAGTCTGCAAATTCGGAGCAGTGCCGCTCCCACGCTTTGCGGTCGATGATAATGAGTTTCATTGCTTTCTTTTTGTTTTGATTACTTTATTGTTACTCGGCAAACAAACTGTTATGCAGTCCATTGCCGTACTTATCGAGTGCAAAAGTAAACCCTCGGAAGCACCGCTGCAAGAAATGAGGAAAAGCAGGGAAATAGAGAGAAAACAAGAGAAAAGACCAAAGGAGAACCATCTGTGTTATTGCGGTAATGAGATGAGGTGCCGGCTCGTTCCTTTTATCACATAGCAATTATTCTTTCAACAGTTCGATAGTTCGACAAATCGATATGTAGAACTATCGATAGATAGTTTTATCGATAGATTATTTTGACGATATATAGTTTTGACAACAGATAGTTTTGACAACAGATAGTCATGACAACAAATTGTACAAACAACAGATTGTCCGTATTATCGTCAGTCCTATCTGTTGTTGGTTGTTACGCCTTGCGTCCAAAGAGCCTGAGTATGCCGTATTCTTGTCGTGCCTATCTCTCTACGGCAGCCCTGCCCTGCAAGGTTGGGAGAGATGAATACGACCGCACGGATATTGAGAATTGTAGTACCGCCTTGAAAAAGAAAAATCCTGCGGTGGAGATTCTTCTCTCCATCCGCAGGACTCGACCTTGTCAGGGCAGATAGGCTGCCGTTGTACCTTTGCACGATAAGAAACGGCTTCAGGGGCTTTGCGTCTGCTTTTGCCTACAACGCCTTTGGGCTTGCTTCCTCCGCCAGTTTGACCGTTGGCAGGTTGTTGCTCTCGATGAGCAGCACTATCGTGCCTGTCAGTTCGGTGTAAAGACGGTCGTATTGTCCGCTTGCGGCAAATGCGTCCGTCAGTTCGTACCCAGCGAATGTGGCTTGAACAGCCTTGTTCGCCAACAATAAAAGTGAAAGCCTCTCGGGGAGCGGTGCAGGAAGTTCCCTCTCAAACTCGTCCTCCAAGACAGAAACAAGGGTATCGTACTTTGAGAAATGCAGTCCACTGAAAAGCACTTCACTTGCTATTCTTTCTGCTTCTAAATGATTAAAGCCTTGCGCCACGGCATCGCAGTAGGCGGTCAGTGCCATGTCGGCTCTTGCCGTGATAAACTCCATATCACTCATTCTTTCGGGATGATGTTCACTCATATAGCTTTCCAACTTCAATCGAAAATAGGAAAGTTCCTTTTTGCTATTATCTGTTTTCATACATAAATTTTTGCTGATTTCTAGAATATTGTTGCGTTTTGCTTTTCGATAGCTTCCGTATAGTCAGAAAAAGCCTTACTTTTATGTTCCTGCAAACGGTTCATGTCCTCTCTGATTTTCAGGTCGGTAATTTTTCCATAAATCTGTGTCGTTCCAATGTCGCTGTGTCCGAGCATCTTGCAGAGCGTTTCCATTGCTATACCATTGGAAAGGCAGATGGTCGTGGCGAAAGTATGGCGAGCCATGTGAAAGGTCAAGCCTTTCTCAATTTGGCATATCTGACCAATGTTTATACAAGCGAAAGATGCCTTGCTGACGTTCAATGTTGGAAATATCAAATCATCGTGTTGTTTCCCTTTTATATGAATGTCAAGTATCTCCTTTGCGATGGGCAGAAGTGGAATGATGGCTTCTACGTCCGTTTTCTGTCGCTTGATACGTATCTCATAAGTTCCGTCATCATAATGGTGGATATGTTTAGGTGTCAGTCGCAACATATCCACACGAGCCAGTCCCGTAAAGGCACAGAAAATGAAGAGTTGCCTTGCTCGCTCGAACTGCTTGTTTAAGATGGGCGTTTGCAAAATGCGCTTGAGTTCTTCCGTTGTGAGATACCTTCTCGTGCCACGTGGTTTTTCCGCCTTAAAATCCACAAACGGGTCTCGGCGGATGTATTTTTTCTGTTGTCCGATGCTGATGAGCTTTCTCAAGAAAATAACCGTCATTTGAATGGTGGCAGGTGATAATCTGCGCTTGCTTTTAAGATAGAAATCCAATTCTTCGACAAAGCCATAGTCCAACCGTGAATAACCAATATCGGACATTCCGTATTTTTCCAGCAGGAAGGATACTATGAGCTGCTTGTCATAGATGTAGTTGCGGAAAGTGGATTGGGCGATGGAAATTCCCACACAAGGGCGTTTTTCCTCTATGAAACGGTCTGCCTCTTCCATGAGCATTCCATTGCTTTGTGAATCCTCCGTCAGACAATTTTTGAGCAGTTCTGCACTTACATACCCCTTTTGCCAAACCAGCTCATTGTATTTGGTTTGTATCTGTCCTTCCTTTTCTGTCAGTATGCGGTTGATGTTCTTCATCTCATCAGTGTCGCCTTTGCATCTGCCATGCTTTGCGTCCCAATTGTTTGGATTGACATCCAATCCCATACTGTATTGTACTTGTTGCCCGTTTATGGTGATTCGCCCCATTATCGGGCATCTGCCGTTCTTCTTCTGTTTGGAACGGTTAATGTAGAACAATGTCTTGAATGTACTGTGTGCCATAAGCTATAATTTTAAGGTGAAAGTGTGTTCTATCCGCTGTTGAATCTTCTGCATATCCTGCCTTATTCTTTCTGAATTGACCGCAGCATACACTTGTGTCGTTCTCAAATTGGTATGTCCCAACATACCGCTTACGGTTTCTATCGGAACACCTGCCGACAGGGTAATGACCGAAGCAAAAGTATGGCGAGCCATGTGAAAGGTCAGAGGGGTTTCCATACCGATACTTCTCTGTATGTGGTGCATCGCATTGTAAACCACGTCTCTTGGGGGAACGTCAAACACATATCCCGCACGTCTGCCCCTATATCTTTCCATAATGGTCTTGGCTGGGGAGAGAACTACTACACGAAAAGGAGTCTTCGTCTTGACACGCTTGCTTTTAATACATAGCTTTCCTTCTTCAATGATGATGTTTTCCTCTTTGAGATTGCGTATATCTGAAATGGCAAGACCGCTGAAGCAGGAGAACACGAACAAATCACGGACGACACGATATTTCTCCCATTTGATGGGCAGGTCGATAATCTTTTGCAGGTCGTCCTGCGTGATGTTTCTCGGCGTTCCTTTCGTCTTTTCGTAACTGTAACCAATGAACGGATACATGTCTATCATGCCATTTTTGACAGCCTTGTTCACAACCGCCTTCAATGCAGCCAAGGCACTGCATATACTGCCACGTTTCAGTTTTCGGTCTATTGTCAGAAAGTATTCATAGCCTTCTATAAAGGAAATATCCAGCTCCATGAGCGGAATATCACTTAACTTGTATTTCCTACGCACATACTCCCGAAGAAGAGTTTGCTGATAGGTACGCAGCTCCAGTGTTTTCATTGCCCGGTCTATGCCCACTCTTTCATGAATCTGTGTGAGGTACTCAGCATAGCACTCTAAAAGCATTGCGCTTTGACAAAGCTGTCCCTGATAGGCATTGCGCACATCCGTAGCCGTGAATGACTCTCCACTTTCGCAAAGTTCCCGATAGCGTGCATGAATGAGTGCAGTGCATTCATTCAAATACCGGTTGATAGAATTTGCGATGGCACTCTTGCCGAGAAGACGTTGCTTTCTGCTATCCCAAAGAGATAATGGGACTTTCTTTTTGGCGGAAAAGGCGGAATGCTTCCTGCCCAGTTCTATCCGTCCGATAAGCGGCACCATGCCTTTTTTGTCCGCTCGTTTAGCCTGTGTGAAAAACGAGACTTTCAGTTTGTTTTCTTTCATTTTTCTGTCGTTTTTTTCTAATTTCCTTTGCTTGCAAAGGTACATACGAACAAGAGTTCTTGAGCTATGCAGAAAAATGAAAGATGAGGAATAAAAACCTATGCCACAGTTGTTTATATTCAATTCGTAACCCCTTTTTGCTTTGTACCCTATGGGTTACGAGTTGGTAACGGAACTATTGCCGTTTTTCGCTCAATCTTGCCATATCACAAAATGCAGAAAAGTGCATAAGTTGTTATTGTTCAAGTGTTTCCGTTCGTGTTTGCCCTTTCTTCTTTCATTGTCATTATTCTATGAACTATCCCCGTACTGGCAGCCGATACATCAGCGAGGATGTCTTCGAGGAAGTCCCCGTCCTGCTGCGCAAGATAGGCAAGACGCTGTCCAATCCGCTTAACCGCCACTCGGTGGACAATACCAAAGTTACCGACCACCACGCCATCATCCCGACTGGTGAAACACCATCAGGATTGTCGACAGATGAAATAACTATCTATCAAATGGTAGTTAATCGCTTCATAGAAGCCTTTTCTCCCGATTCCGAGGAAGAGCGTATGCAGGTGCGGTTTACTGACGGTACCAACACCTTTACTTGGAAAGCATGCCGACAAATCTCTTTAGGTTGGAAAGCCGTACAGAAAGGTAAAGAAGCGGAAGCAGATAAGAAAGAAGATGGTGATGAACATATTTTGTCTTCATTGCCGAACTTAACAGAAGGTGAAGTCCTATCACTTGTCAATGCAGACATCACCGAGCATAAGACCAAACCTAAACCGCTCTATACAGAAGCGACACTGCTTTCTGCTATGGAGAACGCTGGCAAGGAAGTGAAGGAAGACGATAAGCGCAAGGCAATGACAGAGTGTGGTATTGGAACACCAGCTACCCGTGCCAACATCATCGAGACGCTTATTCTCCGTGATTATATCCGAAGAGACAAGAAATCCATCATACCTACCGAGAAAGGTCTTGCAGTCTATGAGATTGTCAAAGATAAGAAGATTGCCAATGCGGAAATGACAGGCAGTTGGGAACTAGCCCTTGCTGCTATTGAAGCAGGAAAGATGCCATCTGAAAGGTTCTCACAAGGCATCAACTCATACGTCGGCACCATCTGCGAGGAACTCCTATCACTTACTCCCGAACAAAAGTCCTATCCTGTCTACTGCTGCCCAAAATGCGGACAGCAGAGTGTAGGCATCTATGCCAAGGTAGCCAAGTGTAGACATGAGACCTGTGGCTTCCACGTGTTTCGTGAAGTCTGCGGCATACATCTCTCTGAAGATAATATCCGTGACTTGATAAGTTCTGGTCGTACGCCTATCCTTAAAGGACTGACCAGTAAGGCTGGCAAGAAGTTCAACGCCCGACTGGTTTTGAAGGATGATTATACCACCACCTTTGAGTTTGAACAAAACAAGAAACGGAAATAGCATACTACTTCATTTCTGATACTAAAGTCTGGCATTACGGTCAAGCTTAGGTGTCAGAGTGATTATTCCCATAATAGAATACGTTATACCTTATGGCATACAATAAGAAAGAAGTCCTGCAAGCCAATACGGAAGCTATCCGTGTGGTCTTGCGCCTGGAGAAAGAACGCCGTGAAGCCACCGAAGCTGAGAAAAGTATCTTACGAAACTATCAAGGATTCGGTGGCTTGAAATGTGTACTCAACCGTACGGATAACCCCGATGACATCCGCTATTGGAGCAAGTCTGAACAGAATCTCTTTGAGCCGACACAGCTGCTCAAACAGATGATTTATCGTGAAGCCGTAGATGCCAACACCGCCAAGCGGTATTGGGAGAGTATCAAGGCAAGCGTACTGACTTCCTTCTATACCGATACCCGTATCGTTTCTGCTATCTCAGACGCACTTGCCTCCACAAACCTGCAGATAAGACGATGTTTAGACCCTTCTATGGGTATGGGTGCCTTTGCCGAGACCTTTGCAAAGCAAGCGGGTGTTGTAGATGCAATGGAGAAAGACCTGCTCACTGCCCGTATCAGCCAAGCCCTGCACCCGTATGGAAAAGGGAACATCTTCGTCAGAAATGAGCCTTTTGA
The DNA here is from genome assembly GCF_041433025.1 of Prevotella sp. 20925_1_30. Lineage (NCBI taxonomy): Bacteria > Pseudomonadati > Bacteroidota > Bacteroidia > Bacteroidales > Prevotellaceae > Prevotella > Prevotella sp. 20925_1_30. The sequence goes on from NZ_JAPWAR010000026.1 coordinate 22,771, forward strand.
AGCTATTGGAGAGCTGGAAGACAAGGACAAATACGACCTTATTACAAGTAACATTCCTTTCGGTGATTTCATGGTCTATGACCGAGAGTATAGCAAAGGCAAGGACACTCTCAAGCACGAGTCCACACGTGCCATTCACAATTACTTCTTCGTGAAAGGTCTGGACTGCATCAAGGAAGGCGGCTTACTGGCATTCATCACCTCACAGGGCGTGTTGGACAGTCCCCGCAATGAAGCCATACGCCGTTACCTCATGCAGAACAGCCGCCTTATCTCTGCTCTCCGACTGCCATCGGGTATGTTTTCAGACAATGCAGGAACGGCCGTAGGCAGTGACCTCATTGTCCTGCAGAAGCAGACAGGAAAGGAAATCAGCAAGGGAATTGAGCAGCAGTTCGTAGAAACTGTTTCTGTTCCCAAGGAAGAAAGCTCTTCTGTCGTCTTCAAGCATAACTCTCTTTTTGTAGGAGATTGGAAGGACATATCTCATCGCACCATTGCTACAGAGCGCATAATGGGTACAGACCCTTATGGAAGACCTGCATGGGAGTATCGGTTCACAGGAGGGATTGAGAAAATGGCAGAAAGTCTCCGAACACGGCTCTCCCTTGAAATGGAACAACGTATCGACCGTAAACTATATGAAACAGGTATACCAATGACAGAGGTAGAGCGAGAGGCAGAAGCAGAGAAACAGCTTCGCAAGTTGGGTATTACCATAAGTCGAGAAGAAGAAACAGAGAAAACAAAGACTGAAGACAAGGGAATAAACGATGCCTATAACCTCATGCCCGACCGTATCAGAAAGCAACTGCCTAAACTTTACAGCACGGAAAAGGAACTCATTGGCGATAAGGTTGCGTATGCACGCTATTTCTTCCCTATGGGAGCATACACAGCCTACCTTCTGGAGTATGACCCTAAGAGCCGTATTGGTTTCGGTGCCGTCACGATGGGTTACGGCTGGGAGCTTGGCAATATGTCCCTCGATGAGATGGAAGGCGTGAAGGTAAGAGGACTGGGGATTGAACGCGACCTGTACTTCTCTCCTAAGAAATTGCATGAGATAGCCGAACTGGAAGAAATCGTGAGGGGACAATATACTAAAGAAGAAGTGGTGGCAGAGGAAATCAAGGAAGAATCGGCAACAAAAACAGAGATAAACGATAAGGTTAAGGAAACTGTAGCTATTGCTTCTAAGAACGATACGCAGATAATGGAAGATACCGTTCATAGCGGAGAGACAATCCCATTACAGCCGTCATCATCAGAGTCCGACCCACAACAATTAGTATCAGAACAGCCTTCCATAACTGTTGAACCTGCTCCCGAAGGCGTACCCGCCTTGACACTTCATCATCAATACGAGCAGGAACCACAGGAAATCCGTACGGATATTGAAGCCCCAAGAGAGATGAATGGGCAGACAATATTCTTTGACGACGATCATCATCCGGTGGTGGACAATAACATGGAAGACATCGGACAACCGGAGCAACTGTCACTGTTTGCCCCAGAGGAATACAGCCTTTGGACAAGAGAAGTTACCCGTGTAAACAATGAAATCAAGGATAATTCAGGAACTTCACAGGCGCTCCGTCCTATAACTCAAACTGCTCCCCAGAAATCATCGAAGTCCAATATACAAAAGGCAGCGACTATTCCTCAACGGCGTACCCGTAGTAGCAAGAAAGCAGCTTCTTCCTCCCCACGTGAGCCGTCACTTTTCGACTTCATGAACGAAGCCGAGGAGCGCAAGCCAAAACCGATAGCGGAAGTTAGAAAGGAGTTTGACGCTTCACCACGCCCGTTTCTCTCTTCTCCGGACTCTCACCTAAGAGACGGCTCCATTGTCGTGCAGAAAGGGCAGGTAGGCTTTCTTTCTGACTTAAAGCGACATCCCACCTTTAACCCGATGGACTTGCCGTATGCGCAGCTTTCCCGTCTCAAAGCCTATATCGAGATACGGGAGTGCTATCATCGTCTCTATGACTACGAGGCAGAGAACCATGCAGAAGACCGGGAAGACCGCAGCAGGCTCAATCACCTGTATGATGACTATGTTACACGCTGGGGCTACTTTAACCAGAAGGCGAATACCGACATCATCAAGATGGATGCTACAGGCGTGGAAATGCTGTTCTTGGAACGCTCTGAGAACGGCAGGTACGTCAAGGCGGATATCTTTGACCATCCAACGGCATTTTCTACCACGGAACTGACCATTGCCGCTGACCCGATGGAGGCACTGGGCGCATCGCTCAACAAGTATGGTACGGTGGAACTTGACTACATGAGTTCGCTTTTACCTGATATGGAAGAAAACGACATTATTTCTTCCTTGGAAGGTCGTATCTATTACAATCCCGAAGAGAATGCCTACGAAGTGGCGGACAAGTTCATTTCGGGCAATGTAATAGAGAAGACGGAGCGTATCGAGTCATGGCTCTTGGATCATCCAGACCATGAGGAAGCCAAACAGAGCCTTGCCGCTTTGCGTGCAGCCACACCTACACCCATTCCCTTTGCCGATTTGGACTTCAACCTTGGTGAACGCTGGATACCTGCCAAAGTCTATGGCAGCTTCGCTTCGGAGTTCTTCGGGACGGATATTGGCGTATCCTACCATTCCAACATGGACGAGTATTCCATTGTCTGCGACCGAAAGAATGCCAATATCTGGCACAAGTATGCCGTACAGGGAGAGTTCCGCCGTTATGACGGTATCAATCTCTTAAAGCATGCCCTACACAATACCATTCCCGACATCAACAAGAGCAAGGAGATGACGGACAAGGTTACGGGAGAGACCAAGACCATCAAAGTAAGGGACGGACATGCCATCCAGATGGCAAATGCCAAGATTGAGGAAATCAGACAGGGCTTTGTCGATTGGCTCGGACGGACACCTGACACGTTCAAGCAGCAGTTATCCGACCGTTACAACCGCCTTTTCAACTGTTTTGTGCGACCCAACTTTGACGGTACGCACCAGACGTTTCCCGACCTTGACCTCAGACGATTGGGTATTGCTGACCTCTACAAAAGTCAGAAAGATGCAGTGTGGATGCTCAAAACCAACGGTGGCGGCATCTGCGACCACGAGGTGGGAGCAGGTAAGACCTTGATTATGTGTACGGCAGCCTACGAGATGAAACGCTTGGGACTGGCAAACAAACCGATGATTATCGGACTGAAGGCAAACGTCTTCGATATTGCCGATACTTTTAGGAAAGCTTATCCCAATGCTAAGGTACTCTATCCAGGCAAGAATGATTTCAACAAGCAGAACCGCCAGCGTATTTTCAACGACATCAAGAACAACGACTGGGACTGTATTATCTTGACGCATGAACAGTTCGGCATGATACCGCAGGCCTTGGAGATACAGGAGGCGATTATGCAAAAGGAACTGGACTCCGTGGAAGAGAATCTCGAAGTGTTGCGACAACAAGGAAGAGACATCTCCCGTGGGATGCTCAAAGGACTGGAAAAACGCAAGCAGACGCTTGAAGCCAAGTTGCAGAACATACAGGATAGCATCGCTGAGCGTAAGGACGATGCTGTAGACTTCAAGATGATGGGTATCGACCACCTCTTTGTAGATGAATCGCACCAATTCAAAAACCTAATGTTCAACACACGCCATGACAGGGTGTCGGGCTTGGGCAATCCTGATGGCTCACAGCGTGCCTTAAACATGCTCTTTGCCATTCGTACCATACAGGAGAGGTCCGGCAAGGACTTGGGAGCGACTTTCCTTTCGGGAACGACCATTTCCAATAGTCTGACGGAGCTGTATCTTCTGTTCAAGTATCTTCGTCCGCAGGCTTTGGAAAAGCAGGGTATCAACAGCTTTGACGCATGGGCAGCCGTCTTTGCCAAGAAATCTACCGACTATGAGTTCTCCATCACAAACGATATCATTCAGAAAGAGCGGTTTAGGACGTTCATTAAAGTGCCCGAACTGGCTGCTTTCTATGCGGAGATTTGCGATTTCCGCACTGCCAAGGACATTGGTATCGACCGCCCCGAGAAAAATGAGATACTGCACAACATTCCGCCTACACCCGAGCAGGAAGTTTTTATCGGCAAACTGATGGAGTTTGCCAAGAGTGGCGATGCCACAATCTTGGGACGTGCACCACTGAGTGAGAGCGAGGAAAGAGCAAAGATGCTAATTGCAACAGACTACGCGAGGAAGATGAGCTTAGATTTACGCATGATTGATGAAAATGCTTACTCAGATCATATAGACAACAAGGCAAGTCACTGTGCCAAGATGCTCAATGACTATTACCAAAAGTTCGACGCACAGAAAGGTACGCAGTTCGTTTTCTCTGATTTAGGTACTTATAAGCCCGGTGGAGATTTCAATGTCTATTCAGAAATCAAGCGTAAGCTGGTAGAGGACTATCATATCCCGTCCTACGAGATACGCTTCATTCAGGAGTGTAAGAACGAGAAAGCCAAGAAGGCGATGGTAGATGCCATGAACCGTGGTGATATTCGCATTATTTTCGGTTCTACCTCTATGTTGGGAACTGGTGTGAATGCACAGCAGCGTGCCGTAGCCATCCATCATTTGGACACTCCTTGGCGACCTTCGGACTTAGAGCAGCGTAACGGACGAGCCGTGCGCAAGGGAAACCTTATCGCCAAGGAATTTGCGAACAACAAGGTCGATGTCATCATCTATGCTGTGGAACGCTCGTTGGACAGTTACAAGTTTAACCTGCTGCACAACAAGCAGCTGTTCATCAATCAGCTGAAGACAAACACGCTTGGTAGTCGTACCATTGATGAAGGGTCGATGGATGAGGACAGCGGCATGAACTTCTCAGAATACGTAGCAGTGCTTTCAGGTAATACCGACCTTTTAGAGAAGGCAAGATTGGATAAGAAGATTACCACCTTGGAATCAGAACGTAAGAACTTTCTCCGTGAGCGTGATGCCGCAACAGGCAAGTTGGCTGAGATTGACAGTTCTGTATCCTTCCATACGGATAAAATCAAGGAGGCACAGTCTGATTTAGCTCTCTTTGAGAAGCGTGTGGAGCGTGATGATGAAGGTACACCTATAAATAAACTGACAATCAAAGGTGTGGAAGACTGTACAGATATCAAGGTTATTGCTGCCCGTCTGCAAGAAATAGACGAAAAAGCTCGCACCAAGGGCGAGTACAACAAAATTGGCGAAATCTATGGTTTCTCCATTATGGTCAAGACGGAGAGTACTTCCAAGGACTTGTTCGACTGTTCGGTGAATCGCTTCTTTGTGAAAGGGCAGGAGAGTATCTACTATACCTATAATAATGGTAAGTTGGCAACTGACCCGAAACTTGCGTGTCAGAACTTCATTAACGCCTTGGAGCGTATTCCAAAGGTGATAGAGTCGCATGAGAAGGAAATGGCAAAGGTCGTGGCCAACAAAGACGTTTACACCAACATTGCCAACAGTTCTTGGAAGAAAGAGGACGAGCTTCGCTCACTCAAAGGCAAGGCAGCAGAACTTGACAGAAAAATTGCACTTACATTGAACGAACCAAATGAAGAAAATGAAAAATCAAACGAAAATGACCAATCCGAGTATTTAAAACAAAATAGTAGTAATAGTCCAAATACTAAAAAGGAAGAGGAGGGGGTAATTTATTCAAGTTCTATGAATAATAGAAACAAACAAGAAGAAAGTAAGGGATATATTGTAAAAACCAGACTGAGATAAATAGCGATGGTGTGTCATAATTGATACACCATCGTATTATATTATTTCCACAAAGAGTATTCTCTCCATTTTTCAGGAAAGCCCATGTCTTTCAAAACTACCAATTTGGGAGATTTGTCCAATAGGGTGAGCAAACTCTTTCTAAATGAGCTATCAGGACTGATTATTTGCTGCAAATACAAAATTACTGATAAGTAGGCAAACAACTTATTGTCCCTTATCGTTGCAGCTTCTTGCTTTGATAAGAAAGGATAATTCGTTCTATAAGGAAACTTCAAGCCTATTGTAAAGCGGCGATTCCATACACGACTATGATGGGCACAAGTATTGCGTAAAGACGATAAACCGTGCATCCAATTCTTCAGAATATCGACATTGTATAGTCCCAAATCCCTGCAAATTGTTTTACTAGAAGGATTATTCTTGTCCAAAGCAAAAAACAACTTACTCAATGTTCCCATAGAAACAACCTCTAAGGTCATCCACGCTGGCGGAAAATCAGGTTCGCTATATTTTTGATAATAATGAGCTATAAAATCCTCATTACTTCGCTTGACCTCTTTCATTAAATCCCCTACAACAGGGTGTGTCAATGCGATAAACTTATCGTGGTGAAAGTATAACTTATGATTGAGAAACCAAAAGGCGTCATTTTCATCAACGGAATAATTTAAGGCGATTCTTGTTCTTAATGCCACCTCGATTTTTTCAATGGCATTGAAGATTAAAGAGCGTAAACGCCTATCAAAACAATAAAGGTCTATCACATCTTGAAAAGAAATGTCCTTTCTCAGAAATTCGTGATTAGCACCTTCCCCATTATTTTGAAAAGGGTATGTGTATGCTCGTAATCTATAATAACTTATGTTATAAAGATATTGGGACGCAAGTTTTTCGTCTCCAATATTAAGTCCTCTATCGCATAGCTTTTTAATCTGCTCAGATGTGTCTATGGGCTTCTTTTCGTACCTCATAACCGTATATAAACTCGAAGACCTCCCCGGGTGCGCTGTTCTGATGAGAAGCGTGGGAGGTCATATTGACTGCAAAATTACTGCTTTTTTTTGAATGTGCAAGGAAAATGCCGAAAAAATCATTGCAAGCGATGAATTTTCCATTAAAAGTAGCATCAAATGTAGAAATTACAAATATTTTTTGTCCGCAACGCTATCTTTATCGGTTCAATAGTTTCAAACAATATATGGTAAATTCCTTATCAAAGAAATAAGCGAGTACTGTTATCGTTGTGTGCGGTAAATCCGCAACCAACTTTTTACTTGCGAAGGTAATTATTTTGTTGTGTAAACACTTGCATTTACACAACAAAAATAATCTAATCAGGAAATCAATTACCAACCATCTCGCTTCCGTACCATTTCATCTATCTCTTCCCGAAGGAAAAGCAACCTGCCATTGGCTTTAAGATAGGGAATTTTTCCTGCCCAAACCCAATTATAGATGGTCTTTTGCTCCACTTTGAGAATCTTGGATACATCAATGATATCCAAGTATTCCGGTTTCAATGGTGGACGGACAGTCGTGTCAACAGATTGATCCTGCAGAACAAGCAGGCGGTCGAGTTTATCCTCGACGCTTATCAGCTTGTCGAACAGGCGTTTTTGCCAAGTGTCTTCAGTTTTATAATCTATGTACGGCATAGTTCTCCTTTTTGATAGTTACCATTGGTATCTTGTTCCAAGATACGTTGTTCTTTCATATAGGCGATGTATTTCTTTGCGGTCCTGTCCTTAATTTCCATTTCGCTCATCAGAACCTCACAAAGTTCTTGGTAAGTGAGCTTGAAAGAATTTCGGAAGGCTTCTTTGACAACGCCAATCAGTTCATCGGTCTTGCGCTTTTCCTTATCCTCTTTAGACTTCTCGCCACGATAGACGTGCATATCCTCAGCCTTATCCCAGCCGAAAAGCATCATCGGTACGTCCAACGGACTTCCGTCACGGGCTTTCAATGCTTTTACGACCGAGTATTCGGGATTGTCGTCTTTCTCAATGGAGAGTATTCCTGCCGCCTTTCGTTGAAGTTCCGAACCGATGTGCCCACGGAGTTTGATTCCATTCGGTACGAAGTGCAGCACGCAGATAATGCACGTATTATAAATCCCCGCCAAGCGATAAAGCTCGTCCACAATGGCAATACTTTCCGTTTCATCGTTGGCAGAACGTATCAAGTCGGCTATTCCGTCAATTACCACGAGGTGGATACCTCCATGCCTGTGATGGAACAAGTCCATACTCTCACGGATAAGTTTCAGCCTGTCCCTGCGGGACAGAGAGGCAAGGTACAGGGAATGGTAAAACTTCGGTACTGCCGACAATGAAGCCCTACGCAGTGTCTTACCCAAGTTCTTGTGCAACTGTGCCTCGGACTGTTCCGTGTCATAGTGTAGGACCGCCAAGCCTTTGGGATTGGGGGTAATCTCTAATCCCAAGGTCTTCTCTATCGGTAATCGTTTTTCTCCCAATGTCCCAGCAAGAATCGCACCCACATAGTTACTCTTACCCGTACCTTCGCCTCCAGTGATGCAGAACAGATTATCCTGCGTACCGAGTGGCACACCATTTACTGCCACCACCGACTTGGAAATGTCTGGTGGATTCTCGTAATCTATCTCACAGGAGCGAAGCATCATCATAGTTTGGCTGTATAGGTCTGTAAACATCTTGGCAAGCAGTTCTTTCAGTTCCTTTGCCCCGTTGCCCAAGGCAAAGAAATCTGAAATGTCTTTTTCAGACTTCGTACCACTTAGCGGAAGTGAAAGGTTCAAGACCTTGTATTCCGCCAGATGTTCAGACTGTTTATGTGCTTCCCGTACACCTGTTTCATCCGCATCATACAAGAGTATGATATGCCTAAAACGAAGCTGAAGGCTCTCAATGATACTTGTCGGTATCTGTGCCGTTTCACTGTTGAAGCAGATTGCATTGAAGCCGTGTGCATACAACGAGAGGACATCCTTTTCTCCACCTGTAATGAAAAGCATATCTCCTTTGGCAGGAATCTGCTCCATTCCGAAGCAATACGTGGCAGGCATCCGTCCACCATAAAGAAAGCGGATTTTTGGACTGTGAGGTCGGTATATCTTTACATAGCCGTTTCCGATATAGGCAAACATAGGTTCCGTAGGTGAGCTATAAAGTTCAAACTTCTTGCCTTCAGCAGATACACTTTCATAGCGCTTAAGACTCCGTACACGAAAGCGACGGAGTGTATCCTCATGGATGCCATAATGTGCCCAATAGTTCAGCAGACCATCGTCAAATGGCTGTATCTCAAAACTATATGGACGTTCTTCCGTACACTTGGTTATATCAGCCTTAGGAGTGGGAACAATAGTTTTTTTATATGCTGACGTGATATGGCTGCTATGCTTTTCACCATTACATAAAGAATACAATCCAAGTTCTTGTACAATCGTTTCCAATACTTCGGGAAAACTTGTTTTCAGGTTCAAATTACGGAGGGTTGCCACAAACCAGAAGCAATCCCCAGAATAGGTGGTATCTCCATGATCATAGAATTTGTAAGAAGAAGTTTTCCTGTCGTAGTAGATATGGCAGGAAGCCCGCCTATCGTCATAGAAAGGGCTTCGGAAGTTGCGATGAAGGTTTACCTCAAAGCCAAGGAAATGTGAAAACACATTCAAACCTCCTTGTGTAAGTAAAAGAATCTGTTCCTTTTCTATCATAGTTGTCGGTTTTTAGGATTAATACATGAACTCATGATGAGATTGTCCTTGAAACGGTTGAGCCGTCCAAGAATCTCGTCGTTTCTCATACCTGATACGCGGAGCCGGTTACACTTCGTGGCTATCACGATAGACTTGAAGAAGTAGCGTACATCGCCACCCTCCGTGTAGCGATACCGTACCAACTGCTTCTTGCGCCAGCGATAAAGGGTGGACTCTGAAATATTCAGAGCCCCGATAAGGTCTTTGGTTGTCATCTCCAGCTCGTCATCTATATCTTGGATAAGATGAGAAGTGCGCTCAACATACTGCTCTATTCGGTTGAGCCTGTCTATCAGTTCCTGATAGGCTTGGCTTTCTACTGCGATTATTTCCATCTTTTCAACTTGGTGCTTTTAATTGTTATATCCATCCCAGAATTCGCAAGGTATTGCATAAGAGAGTTGTAGGCTTCTTTTGTATACACCTCAACGTGTACTTCTGCAATAGGTTTGGGAAAATCTTGTCCATTACTTGCGAGATATGCAAACATCTCATAAACATCTATCTCCAAAACAGTCGCATAGTTTACTATTTGGAGAAAGTCCATTGTAATCTGACCAGACTCCCATCGGGATATTGTGCTTTCATCAACTCCCAATTTCTCAGCTATATACGCCTGTTTTAGATGTTTGTTCAATCTCTCATTTCGTAGAAATTCCAGTAACTCTTTCATAAACATAAAGTTATAGAAACATCTTGGCACGAGCAACCCGTCACACGCAAGTTTATGCACCCTCTGCAAGTCGTCATGCACCAGATGCATTTTTTTGTTTGGTGGCGGATGCAAAGGGTTTCTATATCAAGCATAAGATAAATATAATAAACTTATATAGAAATAAATAATAACATAATTCACCTTTTATTAGTGATAAAGCTATAAAAGGTCATCAATATCAGGCAGTCACACACAAGTCCTCCAGTGCAAGGTGCAAGACCCCTTATATATAAGGGCTTGCACCTTGCACTGGAAAATGTAGCAGTAAAATCTCTAAATATTTATGACGCAAAGATTTGGATGGTAGTACATTTTTATATATCTTTGTACCCAAGAAAAGAGAGCGGTTGAGCTTTCAATAGGTAGTCAGAATGGTAGTCATTAAGCGGTCAGAATACTGCTACAAAAATGCTACACTGATGATTTGTCAAAACATATAGAAAGTTTATATACAACGAGATACGAGAGTTTGGTTCACAAACCTCTCTCTCCGCTTTAGGTACTCTGAACAGACCAACAGAGCAATCCTAATAAAAACGTAAGTATCATAGCTACAAGTAGTTATGATACTTTTCTTTTATATCTATTCTTCTTGTCAGAGTACGTACAGAGGGGGTAAATACTCCCTAAATACTCTACAATGGCTACAATCTGGCTACACTTTTTGAGGCAAAATAAAAATTGTAGCCAAGAGTTCGTACAGAGTACGCATAGAGTACACGCAAATTGCTGTTAATCAAATAAATATGTAGAACTTTGCAGCGTGGTTACAGAAGTTTATCTCGCTAATAATTCAATCTTTTGGCTACAATTCTATTAGAAGCTGGCTACAATTATTGAATTTTGGCTACAACTTTCCTTTCCAT
>NZ_JAPWAR010000027.1:0-30927 GCF_041433025.1 Prevotella sp. 20925_1_30
AGATTATATTTAGAATTGAATAAGTATGCTTAAAACAGATTTAGATATAGCTGTTATCGGTGGAGGAGCAGCTGGTTTCATGGCAGCGATAACGGCAAAGGAAACACATCCGGAGGCTCGGGTGACCATCTTCGAACGGGCATTGAAGGTGCTAGCAAAGGTGGAGGTGACAGGCGGCGGACGCTGTAATGTGACCAATAGTTTCGCTCGTATCACTGATTTAAAGCAGGCTTATCCACGTGGACACAAGCTGATGAAACGCTTGATGAACACCTTTAATCATGAAGACACTTATCGATGGTTCGAGCAACGGGGCGTTCCCTTGGTGACGCAGGATGATGAGTGCGTCTTTCCGAAGGCGCAGGATTCGCACGTAGTGATGGATTGTTTAACACGACAAGCCACTCGGTTGGGTGTAACCATCTGCTGCCGTTCCCGACTGACAGGACTTACGCAGATGGAGGACGGGCGTTGGCAGTTAGCGTTCCAACAGGGTTCTCACCGCATATTCCAGCGTGTTATCATCACAACAGGCGGTTCGCCGCAGGCACATGGACTAGCTTATCTTGCCGAACTAGGGCATACCATCGAGCCACCAGTGCCCTCTCTCTTCACGTTCAACATACGAGATAAGGCGTTCTGCAACCTCATGGGAACCGTTGTCGACCCTGTTGTGATGTCGATTCCAGGCTCTAAAATGCGCTCCGTGGGCGCTTTGTTGGTCACACACTGGGGTGTTAGCGGTCCTGCCACACTGAAGTTATCATCTTACGCAGCCCGTTTTCTGGCAGAGAAAGACTACCATTCGCCCCTAGCCATCAGTTGGACGGGCGAGAGGAAACGGCAGGAAGTGGAAGAGGAATTGCTCCGTTTGCAGGCACAGAACCCACGGAAACAGATTGGGACATTGCACCCTTTCAGTCTTCCGCAGCGTTTGTGGACTTATGTCATCAGTAAGTTAGGGCTTGAGACATGCAAGCCTTGGGCGGAGATAGGGCGTAAGACGATGAATAGAATCGTCGAGACGCTGACCAACGACCAATATGTTATTGCAGGAAAGGGCACCTTCCGTGACGAATTTGTTACCTGTGGCGGTGTGAGTCTGTCGTCTGTTCATGCGCAAACCCTCGAGAGTAAGCATTGTCCCGGACTGTTCTTTGCAGGTGAAGTGTTGGATGTTGATGCCATAACAGGCGGTTTCAACCTGCAAGCAGCATGGACTATGGGGGTTGTTGTGGGGCGTCAGTAATACGTTGAAAGATGATAGAAAACTTGTGATTTCACAATCTTTTTAGTAACTTCGCATAATCAATTACATCCCACACTATCTCCCTCATTCACCCTCTTAGGCTTCAGGCAGAGTTGAAAGGAGGAACAGGGGCTGGTTAGCGGAGCTTTCTTACAAATAAAAACTATGGGTAGAAATAAGTTTGCAGACAGCGAAATAAAACAGATAGCGAAGCTACTTCGATTGAAGAATGCGGGTAACAGAGCCAAACAAAAGCTTGTTCGGCATGATCTCAGAACGCTATTTGAGTTTAATATATCCGACTTCAATGTGCCTGGTAAGGCTTTCGGTGAAGCCGAACTCTATGAGGCTATCGACCGCGGAGCCATCCAGATACTCGATGATGCTACTATTGCTGATATGAAAGCGAAGCGTGCTCGTGATAAGGAACGCGATAAGGCGGAGGCTGAACGACGTGCGATAGAGTCGGGCGAGATGACCGATTGGAAGCAAGCGATGGCTGAATGGGAGGCCTCCCCAAGCCCCTCCGAAGGAGGGGATGTGCCTAGCGGAAACCAGTTAGATCGTCGTTTCCTATCAAAATAACGCCACCAAATAGGGACAGATGCCCTCGTCTGTCCGCCTGTTCCTCCTTTCCTAACACTCCGTTAGGCGACATCCCCTCCTTTGGAGGGGCTTGGGGAGGCTTTGAGTGAAGTCATTCAATAATATAAGAACAAGTAAATAACAATCCTCATGAGTCCCAATTAGGCGGTAATCCATCACTAACAAGATTTGGAAAAGGCTATCCCTAATTCGCTCCCGTTAGGCAACATCCCCTCCTTCGGAGGGGCTTGGGGAGGCTTTCAGGAGCCTGGTTGGGAATCTTGAAATAGACATTTAATTTATTATGACACTATATCCAAAATTGATAACAGACGCCCTGGAGAAGGTAATCTACCCCGGGACGAAGAAGAATCTCATAGAGAGTGAGATGCTGGCAGATACTCCGAGTATTAATGGAAACAAGGTGAAGCTCACGTTGATATTCCCTCGTGAGACCGATCCGTTCCTCAAGTCGACCCTTAAAGCAGCCGAGGCGCAGATTCACTACTCGGTGGGGAAGGACGTAGAAGTGACCATTGAAACCGAGTTCAAGAGTGCACCTCGCCCAGAGGTGGGCAAGTTGTTGCCACAAGTGAAGAATATCATTGCCGTTAGTTCGGGTAAAGGTGGAGTGGGGAAGAGCACCGTTTCTGCCAATCTAGCTATCGCTTTAGCCCGCTTAGGGTATAAGGTTGGATTGCTCGATACCGACATCTTCGGTCCGAGTATGCCTAAGATGTTCGGTGTAGAAGACGTCCGTCCGTATGGCGTTGAGAAGGATGGTAGACAGCTAATAGAGCCTGTTGAGAAGTATGGCGTGCGGCTTCTTTCCATCGGATTCTTCGTTAATCCCGATACAGCAACGCTGTGGCGAGGAGGTATGGCGACGTCTGCTTTGAAACAACTCATCGCTGATGCCGATTGGGGAGAGCTTGATTATTTCATCCTTGACACGCCTCCTGGGACCAGTGATATCCACTTGACACTGATGCAAACACTATCAATTACAGGTGCAGTGATTGTTTCCACTCCTCAAAGTGTAGCCCTTGCCGATGCGAGAAAAGGCATTGATATGTATCGAAACGACAAGGTTAACATTCCAATCTTAGGCTTGGTAGAGAACATGGCATGGTTTACTCCAGCCGAACTACCGCAGAATAAGTATTATATCTTTGGTAAGGACGGCTGTAAGAACCTAGCGAAAGAACTCAACTGTCCGTTACTTGCACAGATACCAATCGTTCAGAGCATTTGTGAAAACGGCGATAAAGGTACACCAGCAGCCTCTCAAGTGGACACCGTGACCGGTCAGGCGTTCTTGAGTCTGGCGCAATCTGTGGTGACAGTAGTCAACAGACGGAATAAAGAACAAGCCCCAACGAAGATTGTTGAGGTGAAGAATTAAGGCGAGATAACGCCTTTGAAGCATGAAAAAAAGAAAGTCTCACTAAGAAATCTATCGTATATAGAAATCTTAGTGAGACTTTCTTTTATTTCGTTCAGCCCTTACGAAACCCCGATGAAATGCAAGATAGAAGGGGTGAAGAGCGCAGTGAAGATACCATTTAATGTAATTCCAAGACTGGCAAATGCGCCATATTTACTGCTATAAGCCATCGCCGTTGATGCGCCAACAGCGTGAGAAGCAGCGCCCATAGATAGTCCCTGAGCTATCGGACTACGCACATGTCCTATCGCCAAAGCCTTGAATCCAACCAAAGCTCCTATAATACCTGTGATGACAACAACGGCAGCTGTGAGTGAAGGAATACCTCCCAAGCTCTGCGTAACCTCCATTGCTATAGGGGTTGTGACCGACTTACTTGCCATTGACAACACGACAACATCCGATGCACCACATAGTTTGGCAACTGTGACAACACTCACAATTCCAACCAAACAGCCCACTAGCTGCGACAGAACAATGGGCAACCAAAGACGTTTGATAGCGTCTAACTGTAAATAAAGAGGAACCCCTAAGGCTACGACCGCAGGCTTCAACCAGAAGTCAATGAGCTGTGCGTCTTGCTTATACACTTGAAAGGGAACACCCGTTACCTTTAAGTATATAATGATAAGAATGATAGCTATAAGGATGGGATTTAACAGCATCCAGCCTGTCTTCTTTTGTAGTCGTTTGATCAAAAAGAACGTCCCGCAGGTGAGCGTCAGGATAACATATTGATTAGAGAAGATGTCTCGTCCGTCCTGAATGAGGTTCACCGTCTGATTGATGGTTTGGTCTATTGAAATCATAACTTAGCCTCCTTTTCATCCATAATATCCTTTCCTTGCAAGGCTTCAGTCGTGAGAATCTGTTCCTCCTCGGTGTATTCTGCATATTCTTTGAGTATCTCCTTCATCTTTTCCGCCTGCCTCTTATGGGCACGATGATGTAGTAAGTCGAGTGCTATCATTCGACGTTCTAGTTTAATAACAAGCTGGTGCATGTGTCCAGTAACCACTAGAACGAGCACCGTACTGACGATAGTTGCCGTCACAATAGGGAACCACTCCTTCTCAATCAGGTCCAAATAAAGAATCAACGCCACCCCAGGTGGAACGAAGAAGAAGCCCAGATTGGCGATAAGAAGCTCCGATAAGTGTTCAACCCAACTAAGTTTTACCCATCCCAACTTAAGGAATAAGGTGAGAAACAACATACCAATGATACTGGACGGCAGCTTAACTCCTGTCGCCCATACGATAAGCTCTCCCAATGCAAGGCATCCGAAGATAACAAAAAACTGTATTGCCATTTAGAAAAGATGTAATATCAATGACAGCATTTAACGCTGAATAATCATCTGACAGAGTGTCAAAAAGTGGCTGCAAAGGTATATCTTTTTAACCAGTTTATCACTTATCTAGCCCAGAAAGGAGCCTTTGGAGGGCAAATAGATGACATTTATCAAGAAGAAAACGACCATAATCAAAATAAATTGTGTAAGTTTGCAGATATTTTAAAAACGTTTATGTCCCCATCAGAATGACTGAGATTGATAACAATATATCCGATAAGAAACTTCGATTAACCATAAGGATTGGTCGTAATAACATGACCTTCTCCGTTGGAGACCCACAAGAGAATGGTGTCTTGGCATACGAACCTTATGAAATGAATACGGGTATCTCGGTGGCTGCTAACCTTCGGGACGCATTCAGAACATCGGAACTCTTGCAGAGTGGATACAAACGTGTGCTTGTTCAGATGGACTCTCCTGTTATGCTCATGCCCATCGATGAGTATGAAACGCAGGATGTGGAAACGCTTTATTATCACACCTTTCATCACAAGGGGAACGATGAGGTGCTTGCTTACCAACTAAAAGAACTGAATGTGGTAACGG
Organism: Prevotella sp. 20925_1_30; assembly: GCF_041433025.1. Classification (NCBI taxonomy): domain Bacteria; kingdom Pseudomonadati; phylum Bacteroidota; class Bacteroidia; order Bacteroidales; family Prevotellaceae; genus Prevotella; species Prevotella sp. 20925_1_30. The sequence continues at coordinate 5,185 of NZ_JAPWAR010000027.1, forward strand.
TGTTCTTAATGAATAAAGACTTGAGGCTCGTTATCGAGGATCACTTCGAAGACATACGCATACAACCTTTGATGTGTCCTGTTTGGGCGCATCTCTATCGTAGAACATACGCTGGAGCACGCCGAAAGTTATATGCTTATTTCCATGAAAAGCGTATGGAAGTCTTCAGCTTTCAGCAGAATAGATTTCGTTTTGCCAATACTTACGAAACAGAAAACGCCCAAGACGCCCTCTACTACCTATTATATATATGGAAGTTGACGGGTTTGGATACCCAACAAGACGAACTCTTGCTGATTGGAGATATGCCACAAGCGGAAGTGCTCACCGATGAACTGGCTAAGTATCTGCGCTTCTCTCGCGTGGTGGAGCAGGCGGATGACTTCGCACAACATCATGCCTTGGCAGAAAGAAAGGATATTCCTTACGATATCAAAGCCATCTATCTGGATTAATCAAAACAACGACTTCACAAGAGAACAATACTGCATAACGAATGAGAATCATAACGGGAAAATATAAGGGAAGGCACTTTGACATCCCTCGCACATTCAAGGCACGACCCACAACGGACTTTGCTAAAGAGAATATATTTAATGTTGTCAATGGTTATCTGGACTGGGATGAGACGGTGGCACTCGATCTCTTTGCGGGTACGGGGAGCATTTCTCTGGAATTACTATCGCGTGGCTGCAAGGAAGTAGTTAGTGTGGAAAAGGACAGAGACCATGCTCGTTTCATCGCACAGTGCATGGAGAAGATAGGTGCCGATGAACATGTATTGATCAAGGGCGACGTCTTCCGATTCATAAAGGGCTGTCATCAGCAATTCGATTTCATCTTTGCTGACCCTCCTTATGCCCTCCCTGAGCTGCCAACCATCCCTGATCTCATCTTCTCGCAAGACCTTCTTGCGCCCGATGGACTCTTCGTTTTTGAGCATGGAAAGCATAACGACTTCTCGTCACACCCCCATTTTCTGGAGCACCGAAGCTATGGTAGCGTTAATTTCACGCTGTTTAAAGCCTCCCCAAGCCCCTCCGAAGGAGGGGATGTTGCCTAACGGGAGCGAGTTAGGGGAGGCTTTTCTTTAATTCAAAATTCAAAGTTCACAATTCAAAATTATGATTAGTTCTGTTTGATATAAGGCTGTGCCAGAATGCCCGTGTAATATAGTTTCTGTGTAGCGAGGCTGTGCCTCGTTAGCTGGAACAGAAGAACTAAAAACAAGGAAACGCCTTCTTCATTTTGAAAAGGGCGTTTCTTCGTATCCAAGAGAGCCTCTCCTTGCATCAAAGAGACGCCCCCTTCATTTGCAAACAATTGTTTTCACTCCCCTCTCCATTCGGAGAGGGGTCGGGGGTGAGGCTGTAGTTGGTTGGGGGTGAGGCTGGTTGTGGCTGGTGGTAAGCCTGTTTCTTCCATATTGAAATATTCCTTTTACATGATAGAAACACAATTTTATGTGTACCTTTGTAGCCTCAATTAGAAATCAATTCAGTATTATGTCTATAAAAACGAAGCTACAAGGACTATCTTTCAGAACGGGTACTATCGTTCTTCTGATGTGTATTCCGTTCTATATCATCTCCTTTGCTCAAATGCTTTTACCCCTCTCAACGAGTGCAAAAGGTGTGTTATGGGCAGTGTTCTTCGGCATTGCGAAGCTGTTTCAATATAGTGGAATTACCATCTTAGGCGTGGAGGGCTACAAGCGACTGAAGCGCAGACTGAGACGCAAGCATGTTAAGGGAGGAAGGATTAAATTGGTGATTTTCGACTTTGATGGTACGCTTGGCGACTCGCAGAAACTCATTACTGACACCATGCTTGCCACTGTTGACGAACTCGGACTGCCCTCTCCAACACGTGAGCAATTCGCTAGTACCATCGGACTTCCGCTCCGTGAGTGCTTCACGAGTATAATGACCTTGACCGATGAGGAGGCTGACAAGTGTGAGGAAACCTACCGCCGTATCTTCGACGAGAAGAATGTTAAGGGGGCTGTGACGCTATTTCCTGGGGTGAAGGAAACGCTAGAACGATTGCATGAAAAGGGTTTCCTTATGTCGATTGCCAGTAGTCGTTGCCATCGAACATTGTCTAGTTTGGTGGACGACCTAGGGCTTAGTCCTTACATCCAGTACGTTGTTGGTTCGGATGATGTGCAACATCATAAACCCAATGCAGAGTCCGTTTTAGTTACTTTGGAGCATTTCGATGTCCGTCCCGAGGCAACAGTTGTCGTGGGCGATACCGAGTTTGACATCCTTATGGGGTGCCATGCTGGTGTGCATACCATCGGTGTCAGTTATGGAAATGGGAGTCGTGAGAGTCTCGAAAAGGCAGGTGCTGAACGAGTGATAAGCGACATCAAGCAGCTTGAGCGGTATCTTATGGCGAACAATTTGCTCCCAGTGGTGGCCCTAAACAGTACTGGAAATTAGGTAGAAAAATACTATCTGCAGTCAGCGAAACCCTTGTCTTTCAGATATGAAGCGGCATTCAAAACAGCTTTAAAAGCCTGGAAAGATAAGAGAAAAGTGATATTTTTTCCAATATTATTTGGTAGTTCGGATAAAAAGTAGTACCTTTGCACACGCAATTCAGGATAGATACTAACATAGTTAGTGAGTTTCTCTGGTTAATATCGCGGGTTGGAGCAGTTGGTAGCTCGCCAGGCTCATAACCTGGAGGTCGCATGTTCGAGTCCTGCACCCGCAACTTTTCATCGCTTAGGAATCCTCATTCGAGGGTTCCTAAGTTTGTTTTTGGAATTAAGGAAACAGCCTCTCCCCCAACCCCTCTCCGAATGGAGAGGGGAGTGAACACTACTAGTAGGATGTGAGAGGATGGTAAGTGGGAATAGAGGTAATTGTGTTTTGGAATTAAGGAAACAGCCTCACCCCCGTCCCCTCTCCGAATGGAGAGGGGAGTGAACACTGCTAGTAGGATGTGAGAGGATGGTAAGTAGGAATAGAGGTAATTGTGTTTTGGAATTAAGGAAACGCCCTTCTCGTTTGGAGAAGGGCGTTTCTTCGTTATGAAGAGAGCCTTTCTTCACACCAACGAAACTCCCCCTTTATTTGCAAACAATAGTTTTCACTCCCCTCTCCATTCGGAGAGGGGTTGGGGGAGAGGCTTTCCTTCATTTGCAAACAATGGTTTTCACTCCCCTCTCCATTCGGAGAGGGGGCGGGGGAGAGGCTGTAGATGGGTTGTAGGGAGGCTTTTTCTTGAATAAAAATAACGCCTCCGATTTATGTACACACACACTTCTAAGGGTGGAGATAGTTACGAATTGAAACTTGTATTGTGTACACTCTTCATTAAAAAAAAGTGCATATAGTTGCAGTAAAAACGCATTATTAGATTATAAATATTAATGTTTTAAACAAAAGTAAGTGCTGATTGTAATTTTTTATGTGAATCTCTTGCATTTAATCTAAACATTCCCTAAATTTGTAGACATAGGTTCTGTCAATGTTTAAAAGGCACGATTACATAACAAATTGTTACTTGTTATATATATAATAAGGTGTCCTGCACAAAGACAGATGACACAAAGAAGTGTTTGAGAAGACTATTTTCTGTCAGTGTACAGAGTTGACGTAATGAAAGAAAGTATCACTATATAAAATTCAGTTAAGTAAAAGAGATCTATGGAAAAAAGATTCGCTTTATTTTTGTTCGGGCTATTGCTGTCCATCGGCACAGCGTTTGGTCAGACAAGAATCAATGGTATCGTAGTTTCTCAGGACGATGGTCAAGGGGTCATCGGAGCCTCTGTCATGGTACAGGGCACGACGACTGGAACTGTTACCGATATAGACGGTAAGTTCTCACTTGACGTTCCTGCAGGCAAGAAACTCGTAGTTAGTTACATTGGAATGACCACTCAGACCGTCACACCTAAGGATGGTATGAAGGTCACACTGACCAATGATAACCACCAACTCACGGAGGTTGTCGTTACAGGTATGACCCAACAGGACAAGAGATTATTCTCTGGTGCAGCTACAAAGATTGATGCTTCGAAGGCAAAACTCGATGGTGTGGCTGATGTGAGTCGCTCTTTGGAGGGTCGTGCAGCAGGTGTCAGCGTTCAAAACGTGTCTGGTACCTTTGGTACGGCACCAAAGATTCGTGTGCGTGGTGCCACTTCTATCTATGGATCTTCTAAACCACTTTGGGTTGTAGATGGCGTCATCATGGACGATGTAGCCGAGGTGAATGCCGACAATCTATCATCAGGTGATGCTGCAACATTGATTTCTTCGGCTATTGCAGGGCTCAATGCAGATGACATCGAGAGCTTCCAGATATTGAAGGATGGTTCTGCCACCTCTATATATGGTGCACGTGCAATGGGTGGCGTCATCGTAGTTACGACCAAAAAAGGTAAAGCAGGAAGTAACCGAATAAGCTACACTGGCGAGTATACTATGCGTCTTCGTCCTAGTTACTCACAGTTTAATATCATGAACTCACAGGAGCAGATGGGTGTTTACAAAGAGATGGCTGCGGACGGATTGTTCTCCTTCTCTCGTACACTTCGTGCTGCCACAAGTGGTATCTATGGTAAGATGTACAATCTCATCAACAGCTACAACGCAAGTACGGGCAAGTTTGGTCTTGCCAACACAGAGGATGCTATGAATGCTTACCTGCGTGAGGCGGAGATGAGAAACACTAACTGGTTTGACGAGTTGTTTACTAACTCGGTTTCAATGAACCACTCTGTCTCTATGTCTTCAGGTACTGACAAGGCTCAATACTACACCTCTTTCTCATTCATGGATGACCCAGGATGGACCGAGCAGAGCAAGGTTAGACGTATGACATATTCAATTAATGCGAACTACAATATCAATAAGAAGGTGTCGTTAAACCTAATTGGTAACACCTCATATCGTAAGCAACGCGCCCCAGGATCATTCAATCAAGAGGTCGACCCAACGTCTGGTGCGGTGAGTCGAAACTTCGATATCAACCCGTTCTCATACGCAATGAATGCTTCACGAGCATTGGATCCAGAGGCATATTACGTACGTAATTATGCTCCATTCAACATCCATAACGAGCTTAACAACAACTTCCTCGATTTTGATGTGCTCGATATGAAGGTGCAAGCAGAGTTGAAGTATAAGCCTATCACTAAACTTACACTTGCCGTACTCGGTGCTTATAAGTTCTCTACAACGACGCAGGCTTCACAGGTTCGCGAGCGTTCTAACATGGCAATGGCTTATCGTGCAATGGACGATGCCACTATTCGTGACAACAATCCATGGCTCTATCAAGACCCTGACCTACCTAACTCTCTGAAGTACTCAGTGCTTCCTCAGGGTGGTTTCTACAATGAGACAAAGTACAAGATGAACAGTTGGGACTTCCGTGCAACGGCTAGTTACAATGATGTCTTTAATGATCGTCACATTGTAAACCTATATGGTGGTATGGAAGTCAACAACATTGTTCGTAAACAAAGTGCTTACGATGGTGTCGGCATGCAGTATGATATGGGTTATCTTCCTAGTTACGACTACCACTACTTCAAGCAGGCAGTGGAAGATGGTAACCTCTATTACCAGTTGAGCAACAGCTATATGCGTGACGTTTCATTCTTTGGTACAGCTAACTACTCGTGGAAAGGACGCTATGCAGCTAACTTCACCACCCGTTACGAGGGTAGTAACCGATTGGGTAAGGCACGTTCTGCACGTTGGTTGCCTACTTGGAACATATCAGGAGTATGGAACGTACATGAGGAACCATGGTTCCAACAGACATTCAAGAACTCTTTGACTCACGCTACTCTTCGTGCATCTTACTCATTGACAGGTGATAAGCCAGCTATTACCAACTCACAGGTAATTATCCGCAGTACCAACATCTGGCGTCCATTCGCTGTCGATCAGGAGTCAGGTTTATATATCAGTCAGTTCTCAAATAAGGATTTGACCTATGAGAAGAAGCATGAGTTTAACATTGGTGCAGACCTTGGTTTCTTCAATAACCGCTTGAATGTAGTCTTCGATTGGTACACTCGTAACAACTACGACCTCATTGGTCCACGTACAACTAATGGTACAAAGGGTTCAATCATAGAGTATGCTAACGTTGCATCTATGAAGTCTCATGGTGAAGAACTATCTATTTCAAGCAAGAACATATTGAAGAAGAACTTCCAATGGAGCACCGACTTCATCTTCTCACACGTAAAGACTGAGGTGACATCACTCGATAGTCGTTCACGTATTATGTCGATGGTTTCAGGTACAGGATTTACCATGGTGGGTTATCCTTATCGTGCTCTTTTCTCTTTCGACTTCAAAGGTTTGAATAAAGATGGTATCCCTCAGGTAATCAATCAAGATGGTAAATTGACTACAAGTGACGTTGACTTCCAGAGTTATGACCTCACTCACTTGAAGTATGAAGGCCCAACTGACCCAACCGTTACAGGTTCTTTGAATAATACCTTTAGTTATAAGGGATGGCACTTGAGCTTCTTTATGACCTATGCCTTTGGTAATAAGGTTCGTTTGGATCCGTTCTTTAGCACAAGCTATAGCGATATGTTGGCTATGCCTAAGGAGTTCCGCAACCGTTGGACAGAGGCTGGTGATGAGAAGAAAACCACTATCCCTGCTATTGCTGACCTACGTACACAACAGCAGGATGGTTACCTCAATCGTGCTTATAACGCTTATAACTATTCGAACGAGCGTATTGCAAAGGGCGACTTCATCCGTATGAAGGAGATTTCACTATCGTATGACTTCCCTGCACAACTGATTCGTCACTTGTCATTGAGTGCGCTCAGTTTGAAGCTCCAAGCAACCAATCTCTTCCTTATCTACACTGATAAGAAGCTCAACGGACAAGACCCAGAGTTTATGAATGCAGGTGGTGTGGCTCTTCCAACACCTCGTCAGTTCACCTTGACATTGCGTCTTGGCATCTAACACATTATTATATATAGACAAGAACATGAAGAATTTAAATATACTGCTTGCTGGATTAGGGCTTATTGCCCTATCCTCTTGCAACGACTTCCTAGATAAGTTGCCTGATGATCGAGCAGAGGTTAATACCTTTGAGAAAGCAAAGAAGCTCGTAGCTTCAGCCTATGCAGAGGGTTCTCCAGCCTTTCTAATGGAATGGAGTAGCGATAACGTCATGGACAATGGTAAGACTTTCTTGTATCAAACGAACCAAAGTGAAGTCTATCGCTGGAAGCCTGTTACGACCACAGAAAATGATGATCCACGCAGCGTGTGGAATAATTCTTACCTCGCAGTAGGGCATGCCAACGAGGTGTTAGCAAGCCTTAGTAAGGTGAAAGATCGCGATCCTTCACCAGTACGTGCTGAAGCCTTGCTGTGCAGAGCATGGACAATGTTCCGCCTTTCAAACATCTTCTGTATGGCATACGATGGTACGAAAGCCGACCAATACTTAGGTCTCCCTTATCCAAAGGAGCCTGGAGTATCTGTTAACGAACGCGGAACTTTGAAGCAACTATACGAGAATATCAATGCAGACATTGAAGAAGCTCTGCCGTTACTGGACGATAGTTACTTGACAGCTCCTAAGTATCACTTCAACAGTCGTGCGGCTTATGCCTTCGCAGCTCGCTTCAATCTCTATTATGGACAGTGGCAGAAAGCAATCGATTATGCTACTAAGGCGTTGGGTTCAACATCGTCAGCTGATTTGCGTAATTGGGCACATTATAAGACACTCAGTGGTTCGATAGATATCCACAATGCCTACATTAGTTCGAGTGAGAAGGCTAATTACATGCTTCAAACAGCTTACTCTTCATTGGGACGGTTGATCAGCTCGGGTGCACTCCGCTTCAACTTCGCACAGTTATTGGTAGAGAAAGAACTCTTCTGGGCACCTATGCCATGGGGTAGAGGTTCACAGAATAACACGCTGTATCAGTCTCGTATGCTCTATGGTAATACACAGCTTACGTTCTTCCCAAAGATTATGTCCGAGATACAGTACACCAATGCAGCAAAGACGACAGGCTATGTCCATAGTTTGGATGCAGTGTTGACGGCTGATGAAACGCTATTGGTACGTGCAGAAGCAGAGATCTTGTTGAAGAATTACACAGCAGCTTTGGCTGATATGAATGCGTGGGTTGTATCACACACAGAGGAGACTGTGGGTTCTGCAACACGTCCTACTCTGACCGAGGCATCAATCAACAGCTTCTTTAATGGGCTTTCAACAGTTCCTGCAAAGGTGATGATGGATGCACAGATGGGTGTAAAGAAACCATTACATCCACAAGGATTTAGCGTAGAAGATGGCACACAGACCAATATGCTTTACGCCCTCTTACAGATGCGTCGTATAGAGACTTGGCAGCAGGGATTGCGTTTCCAGGATATTAAACGCTATGGTATTGAGATTACGCACCGCATAGATGGTGAAGATCCAATCTATTTCGTGGCTGGCGATTTACGTGGTGCTATACAGTTGCCATCCGATGTTATCAATAGTGGACTACAAGCTAATCCACGTAACTAAACGATGAAGGAGGTAATATAATATGAAGAATATAAAGTTAATGCTTATAGCAGCTGTACTCGTGCTAACGGCTGTCGCTTGTTCAAACGATGACGTTGATAAGGGGAATTCAATATTCCCTACAAAGACAGCGGAGCATCAGAACGATTTTGATAAGTGGTTGTATAAAAATTACACCGAGCCTTACAATATTAGATTTAATTACAAGTACGTTGACCAGAACTCCAATCTTAGCTATAACGTGACGCCTGCTGAGCTGAAACGTTCTATCGCTTTGGCAAAGATCATCAAGCATGTTTGGTTGGACGCATATACCGAGTTAATGGGACCAACGTTCTTGAAAGAACATTGTTTCCGTGAGTTTCAGCTCATTGGATCCGCTCAGTACAATGGTCAAGGATCAATTACCTTGGGTTTTGCAGAGGGTGGTGTACGTGTGAACTTGTTCCAGGTTAACAACCTTGACTTCAATAACCTCTATATTGAGGAGCATGACCCTTATAACACATCGGGCGTCTTTGATTTGAATTTCTCATACTTCCACACAATGCACCATGAGTTTGCTCATATCCTAACGCAGCTCAAGAACTATTCAACAGACTTCCGTACGATTTCTCAGGGCAAGTATCATTCATCTGACTGGGTCAATGTCAGCAATCTGAAATCAGGTGCAGAAGGATTCGTTACAGGCTATGCCAGTGGTGAATATAACGAGGACTTTGCTGAGGTATTCGCATGTTATGTGACCGATACAGACGAGATGTGGCAGAAGAGATTGGCACAGGCTGTAACCGCAGCAGGTGGTAAAGAAGATGGAAAGAATGCTATTCTCGCTAAGTTATCATTGATTCGCAGTTACCTAATGGACTCTTGGGGCGTTGATATTGATAAGTTACGTAAGATTGTATTAAGGCGTGAGGGCGAGATAAGTAGCTTGGATCTTGAAACATTAAATTAAGAGATTTAGATTATGAAGAAGTTATATAGTTTATTATTTGCACTGACATCAATACTGCTGCTAGGTGCTTGTACACCTGAAGTAGATAGTGTCTTTGACAAGTCTTCTGCGAATCGTATAGCTGAATCAATCAGTAATACAAAGGCGATTTTGGCCTCTGCTCCTAATGGATGGAGAATGGCTTATTATGGTGCTGAGCAGTATGGTGGATACAACATATTCTGTAAGTTCGATACGGCGGAGAATGTGAAAGTGATGGAAGAAACCGATATGTCGGAAGCTGAGTCACATTATACTGTAAGTCAGTCTCAGGGTGTTCAGCTCTCATTTGACACTTTCAATAAAGCCTTCCACAAATTCTCTGATCCTGTTGGAAAGCTCGATGGCTATCAAGTAGGGCAGGCTGGTAAAGGTTTCGAAGGCGACTTTGAGTTCCGTGTGTTGTCTTACTCAAAGGATAGTATTGTTCTTCAAGGTAAGAAGGGAGAGGCTCGTATCGTCATGACACCTGTGCCTGAGAATCAAACATGGAGTGATTACATCGCTGATGCACACTATATGAAGACGTTGATGACCTCTGATCGCTATCGTCTTGTTCTAGGAAATGACACTTTAAAAGCCATTAAGACGGATTATAATGTCATTGCGGTAACAGATACAAATGGTGTTGTTATCGACCTTCCATTCATCTATACCAATAAAGGAATGGACTTGCTTACACCAAAGAAAGTGCATGATAAGATCGTAAGGAACTTCACTTACTCTGAAAATGACAAGTGGGCGGACAGAAACGACAATACCGTTATGCTCATGCCATACTATCCTTCACCAGTGGAAGCGCTTATCTCTGGTCAATGGACAGTCAATTTGACTGAAACAAACTCCCAGACTGTAGATGTATGGAAGACTGTAAATGCTTATGCAAGTGCTATTTCTGGTAATAGGTACCCGTTCCGAAGTCTGTTCATCGGTACTTATGATGGTGATGAAGTATTCACTATTGGTGCTGTGTTTGGTCAAGCTGGAGGTCGAGTAGTATATGATTACGAGATAAATGACGATAATCACATTACGTTCATAGGCACTAATGAGCCAGCAACAGCCAAGTTGAATGGAGCACAAAACAATAACTATAGTGCCTTTAAGCGGTTATTCCGCTTTGATGATGTACTCGTTCGCTTCAAACTGAATGGTTTGGAAACAGCTTATGAGGTATCGCTCAATGATCCAAAGAACCCAACGAAGATAACATTAACATCTGTTTTGGATCCTACCTACAAGCTAGTCTTTAATAAGGGAATTAGTCTTGTCAACTTTAATTAAGAACGAATTGAGATGGAATTAATAGGGTATTCATAGATAAATAAGCAGAGAGGAGGTACGTTGCTAGATGCGGCGTGCCTCTTCTTGCTACTATCCTTACCTATTCCTAATCAGTAAATAGCAGTCTAAATGCCGCTTAATAACATAAGAGGAAATATACAAGAGATGAACTAATTAATAATCAATAAAAATAAATAGTATGAGGAAATTATACTCTATTATGCTATTGGCTGTCATGTTACTCCTGTCTGTTAACACCTTTGCACAAGGTGAAGACAATAAGGAGACAGCCATAACAGTTAACGTGGATGACGTTAGTCGCGTGGCAGTACGTGTCAATTATGGTCAGCCACTAGACTTACAAAATGGTGAGAATACTGTGAAGGTACCACAGTATGGATCGATTCAGATTGAGGCAAAAACAGGTTGCTTCCTTTTAGGAGTGACGAGAAGTAAGCTTGGAGAAGACCCTGTTGACCAGCCTATCAGCTATCATAAGAGCTGCTCAATCTATGTTGCCAACCTTGATGCTGGTATATCTGTAGATGTAGAGTCAGGTACTTTTGAAGAGTATCGTGATGTATCCTTTACATTGAAAGTGGATGATGCCTCAAAGGTTCGTGCTAGCTTGGCTGAAACCCAAACAAGCCTCTCTTTGCAGAATGGTGATAACTCTATTAAATTCGTAGATCAACTTGAAAACACACTTATGATAGGTTCTGCTAGCTATGGCGGGGCACCTATATATAAGGTGACACAAGATGGTAAGGATATTCCAAGTAATGATGGTGAATATCGTGTGACGCTCACTCCTAATACAGTTGTCAGTGTTCAAGCTAATTACCCAGATGTTGATTGCCCTGTAAAGTTCAACTTCTCCGATGAAGCGATTAAGGGAGTTCTATCCAAGGTGATGGTCGATGGACAAGAAGTTAATAATTACCTTGCTAGCAACTTCACAGTGAAAGCAGGTAAGAAGATTAGTTTGAACTTCAATACTAACGATTACGCATTAGACGAACTAAAGGTTAATGGTAAGAAAATCACCATCTATGGAATCTCTTACGATTACCTTGTTGCAGACGAGACCACTATTGACGTGAAGGCACATAAGTATGCTATGCTTCACGCAAAAGTATCTGTTGACACTCCTGCGAATATCACTCTCTATCGTGGACAAAGCTATCAAAATAAGGTAGTCAGCCTTGTTGCAGGCGAAAACAACATCGAGTTTGGTGAGCGCAATAAGTATTTTGAGTTAAAACCAGTTTCTGGTTGTAAGATTAATAGTGTCAAGATTGATGGCATTCCACAATCTGCTAGCTATGACGGATCTTATCAGTTGAATCTGACCGATGGTGCAAATGTTGAGATCAAGACCTCTAAGATTGTAAGAGATAAGAAGGCAACCATTGTTATTGATGACCTTTCTGCAAGTCCTTATGGCTTCAACTTCGAACGAGCTGATCACTCCACAATCACCATGAATACAGGTGATAACACTCTCATGTTCACATCTGATGACAATCCATTCCGCTTCTCTGCCTATGGAGCAGACGCCAATACGATGGTTGTAAAACTCAATGGTCAGAAGGTTGAAAGTGCTTATCCTAATAGTACTTCATATGAGGTAACATTGCAGGATGGCGATCGCTTAGAGATTAATATTAAGGGAGATCCAACTGGAATTGAGGCTGTTCGCCAATCAGCAAACGGCAAGAACGAAGTTTATCGTTTGGATGGAACACGTGTAAATGAGACCAAGTTGCCACGTGGAATATATATTATCAATGGTAAGAAAGTTATAATCAAATAATTGATGAAAAAGTTTTTATTAACCATTTTAAGCCTTGGTTTGGCTTGGACTGCACATGGTCAGTCCAAGCTCGACCTACAGAGTCAGATGGAGTTATTACGTATGCGCAATACCTCTATACCTACTTACAATACTCGGACACGTGCTTATGAGCCCCAAACATCGTTGCCAAAAGGAACCATGGCAATGGTTGAGTTTAAGGGAAATGATGCTTTGCAAAAACTCGAAGAAGAAGGTGTAAAGGTGCTCCGTGTGCGTGGTAACATCGCAATTGTCTCTTTGCCTGTTTCTGATGTAGAGCGTGTTGCAAGTCTGAAGTGCGTTTCTCGCATGGAACTCCCACGTCGCGTGTATCAGAAGATGGATGTTGTTCGTAAGGAGATAGGTGTCGACAAGATTCATCAAGGGCTCGACCTCCCACAGGCTTACACTGGTAAAGGCGTTGTGACGGGTATCGTTGATGGAAGTATTGAGGCTAACCATATCAACTTTCTCAAGTCTGATGGCACCACACGTTTCGGTTACATCAGTAAGATAACAAAGTCAACAGCCACAAAGGAAGGCTACCTTTATCAGAATTATTATCCACAGGCTGTGATGGACACTATGGCGCACAAGGATGAGACTTATTCGATAGAGAAGGACTTTACAACCGACTCTGAAAAGAGCTTCCATGGCACTCATACTACTGGAATCATGGCTGGTGGCTATAGAGGAAACATCACTTATGCCCAGAGAGTGACTGATCAAACATCCAAGCAAGTGGTTGGTCCGAATCCATTCTACGGCTGTGCGCCCGAATCCGAGCTTGTTGCTTCATGCGGCGACTTGCAAGATATGTTTATCGCAATGGGTGTTGACGACATTGTCAACTATGCGAAGCTGTCTGGCAAAGAGCCTAAACCTTGCGTTATCAACCTTTCTTTAGGTAGTAACGTTGGTGCTCACGACTCTACAAGTGTGATGAATAAGTTCCTTGCAGAGTGTGGTAAGGATGTAATCATCTGTGTGGCAGCAGGTAATGAGGCTACTTATCCTGTGGCATATACGGCTAAGTTCGATCAACCGGGGCAAATCAAGCAAACTCTCATACGTCCAATGTCAGAGGGAGAGTTTAAGATGACGAGCAAAACCTACTATAACTTGCGCAACGGACAAGTAGCAGTTTATAGTCAGGACTCCACTGAGTTCGAGATGCAAGTCATCATCTACAATGGTTTAACAAAGGGTATTGCTAAGCGATACACTGTTAAGAACAATACTAATGGTCAGCCCGTTACCATCTCATCAGGTGGTGACTATGCTATTAGTGGAGCTTCCACAGATGCTGCCTTTGCAAAGGCTTTCGACGGATATATCGGTCTTGCGTCAATGAAAGACCCTGAAACGGGTCGTTATTACGCCCTGGCTCAGTTCCTGACCAGCGACAATCAAGTCACAAATAAGGATGGGCATTACAAGCTCGGACTCTTGTTTAAGAGCAAGAAAGCTGATCAGCGCATTGATGCCTATGGTGATGCACAGTTTATTTACTTCGATAACTATGATATAAAGAAGTTCGACAAAGGTTCGCGCAATGGCTCAATTAGTGATATGGCATGTGCCAAGAATGTTATTAGCGTGGGCAGTTACAATGTTCGCAAACACTGGCCTAGCCTCGACGGATGGGTCTATGGATATAATGTAAAGGATGGTATCGATGAGTATCCAGATGGACAAGCCACTCGATTCTCATCTTATGGCACTATTGCTGACGGCAGAAGCCTACCTAATATATGTGCACCTGGTGCAGCAGCTATCATCTCTTCTTACAATGGCTACTTCGTTGACGATCCTGCCAATGGTGTTACTGATGCCGGACTACAGGGTAAGTTGAAGAAAGGGAACAAGACTTATTACTGGGCGCAGACGTTAGGTACATCTATGGCAACGCCTGTTGTAGCAGGTTCCATTGCTCTTTGGCTTCAAGCTAATCCTAGATTGAAGTACGCGGATGTGTTCCGTATCATCCAGAAGACTGCCGTTAAGGACGATAAAGTGCTCCATACAGGCGATCCTGTACAGTGGGGTGCGGGCAAGTTCAACGCCTATGATGGATTAAAAGAGGTGTTGCGTGAGATGGCAGCAGGTATTGATGGTGTGAAGACAGTGGTTGAGAAGACAGAACCTGTTATCACCATGACTGGCGACCGTTCATTCCGTGTATTCCTCGCAGGGGCTAAGCAGTTTGGTCTGCGCGTCTATACCGTCTCTGGACAGCTTGTTCATACACAGCAGTGTGTGGGCGATGAGGCTGATGTTAACGCCGCTTCATGGGGCAAGGGTGTGTACCTTGTACAAGTAGCAGGCGGAGTTTCAAAACGAATTATCATTTATTAATCTATTCAATGGATATGAATAAAAAGTTTACCTATCTGTCATCTTTCCTCATAGGGATAGTGGCGATGCTTTTATGTCCGCTTGTTGTGCATGCACAAGAGGGCGATCCTATTATCTCCTTCCATACTAATATCTATGCGAAGGCTACCAGTGCTGGAACCACACCAATGGTTTATCTATCTCTCGGAGCCACCGATTCGACTACACTTAGCGTCGATGGCGGTAACGGCGGAGAAGAGGCTGAGGTCGGAAAAGCCAGCTTGACAACTTCAGAACAGGGCGAAGTCGCTGTGAAGGGATCGCCTGTTTCTGTGCAAGTAGATGCTAACGGCTGGGTGAAGATCTATGGTGATGCCAGCAAGATTGACTATTTCAATGCCTCTGGTCAAGAGATTGATCAAATCCAGTTCAGCGATCAGTTAGGTTTAAAGATTCTCAATCTTGAGCATAACTCATTGCAGGCTTTGAACATTAATAAGCTCCAGAAGTTACAAGTAATCTATTTGGAAGATAACCCCTTCACAGCTGCAACGCCGCTGATGATTGGTCGTTTGCCTAACCTCCAGGTATTGGAAGTAACGCAAATAGGCTATATCTCACCAAGTTTCACATTGAAGAACTTCCCTAATCTTGTGTCTTTCGATGCTTACCACACGGTAAGTCTTACTTCTTGTGACCCTACTGGTTGTCCTAATCTACGCCGTTTGAGCTTGGATATGACCTCTGTCTCTTCTGTAAATCTTAGTCAGAACCCTCTTTTGGAGGTGTTGAATGTCAGCGACTCACGCATTAAGACCCTTGATTTGAGCCGTAGTTCAAAGATTAAACAGTTGTATGCCTCTCATTCATCAGGTAGTATTAATACAGACGTAAAGTTTGATAATATCAATGTAAGATACTGTCCGCTACTTACTATCTTCTATTGTGATGGTAACAACTTAACCAATCTTGATCTCTCAAGAAACCCTGAACTCTTCACTTTCTCATGTGCTCGCAATAAGCTAAGAAACCTTGATTTAACCAAGAATACAAAGCTTTATAGCGTGAATGTTCGTTACAACTATCTTGACTTCGTAACGCTCCCTCAGCCTGGTAACTGGTTCGAGTATTATCACGAACAGAACAATCTTGAGGTGAATCCAACCTATAGTGTAGGGTCTGTTGTCGACCTTTCTAGTCGTGTTAATCGTCCTAGCTCAACCACAAATGGTGTGCTCTATCGTGTACCAAAGGATGACCCAACGAAGCCAGAGAAGCTCTCTGACGATTATTACGACTATGACAAGGGTAAGGTAACACTGAAACGTGCGCTGGACGATGAAGTATTCATCCAGTATGATAACTCTGTCTTGAAGGATTACTCACTACGTACTGAGAACTTCAGAATAAAGACTGCAGCTGAATTTGGGCAAGACGACAAGGCTTTCTCATTTGTTACTGGCAACGCACAAGGCTCTGCCATCAACATGACAATTGGTGTGAAGGGGGCTACGACAGCTGTTCCTGTAAAGGTGAAGATTGACTTTGGTAATGGCACGAAGGTAGAGAAAACTGTTGTAGACGAGCTTCCTACCGCTGTTAATGTTACAGGAGCTCTTAATGGATCAAACGTTGTTACGGTTTATGTACCACAGGATAAGCAGATTACATCATTGAAGATGGACGGTGTACAGTTGTCTAAGATCGACCTCTCTAACCTCCCTCAGCTTCGTGAACTCGCATTGACTCATGCTGCAATGGACTCTGTTGACCTCGGTTATAACAACAAGCTCGAGAAGTTAGACCTCTCAAATAACAACATGAGAAAGGTGAGCTTGAAGGGTCCTTCTACTTACTTCGATAAGAGTATATTGACTGACATCAACCTTAGTCACAACAATTTGGAGACAATCGAGTATAACAACATCACTGTTGTTCGTAATCTTGATGTAAGTTACAACAAACTTGTTAAGCTCGGAGTAAACAATGCCGACAACCTCCGCTCATTTGATGCTTCACACAACCAGTTCAACACCATGCTGCTGAACCATAGTGAGTTGCTTGAGAATCTGAATATTTCTTATAACCAACTGTCGAAGTTCTACGTTCCTGCTAATGCTCCATTAAAGACTTTGGACATCCGTGGTAACTTCTTCACATTGGCTACTATGCCTGATTATCTTGCTCTCGGACAGGGTAAGTTCCTATATGCTCCACAGAACCCATTGGAGATCTCTACTGCTTCTCCTGGTATCGACCTATCTGAACAGTATATAACCAAGAACGGAAAAGTTACTCAGTACAAATGGAAGAAGTCGAATAATCAAGCTCTTACTGAGGGCACTGACTATACCATCAACAATGGTTCTTCTAAGTTTAAGAACACCAATACGGGTCGTATCTATTGTGAGATGACCCATGAGGCATACCCTGATTTCAAGGGTGTTAATGTGTTCCGAACAACCTATACTACACCTATCCCAATGCCAACAAACGTATTGGCAGAGTTCACAACAGTCAACCAGACCGATAGTGTTGAGCTCTCTTTGGCTAGTCCAGTAGTAGGTACTTCGGTTTATTTCGAGTGGAGTGGCGACAACAATGTCTACCAGTATACACTAAAGGACACCTACACTCGCTTCCGTGCTAAGTCTAAGGCAGGAGCTAGAGTACGCGTACTTGTTGCTAACCCAACCGATGAGCTTTCAGTCTTCAGTGTATCAAATGTACAGATGGAGAACGCTGATCTCTCTAAACTGGGACGCACACACGCCATCACTCTATCGAATACTGGCTTGGAAAGTGTTAAGCTCCCAGCTGATGCACAGTACATTACTCAGCTCAACCTAAGCGGTAATAAGCTCGCTAGCTTTGATGTGTCTAAGTATCCAAACTTGTCTTTCTTGTCATTAGCAGACAATAAGATCTCATCTATCGACCTCTCTTCTGCAAAGAAGTTAGAGCTTGCGATGATCTCAAACAACAGCTTGACAAGCATTGTACTTGATAACCCAATCTTGTGGAACTTAGACTTGAGTGTGAACAAACTGGAGTCTATCGACGTGTCAAAGTTGCCTAAGTTGCAACAGTTGTTCTTAGCTTCTAATAGATTGACAGCCGTTTCTGTACCTTATAAGAAGAACCCTGAGCTAACTATTCTCAACCTTGTTGGCAATCGTCTACGCTTCTCTACCATGCCTCCTGCTAATGAGAGAGTGTTGAAAGCGGGGACTAGAGTGCAGCGTTTTAACAAGTACTCATACAACCTTCAGGACCCAATTAAGGTTGAATGTGTCGATGGTAAGGTTGATCTCAGCTCTGAGGTAACAGCTGGTGGGAAGTCAACTACCTTCCGTTGGTTCGTTGGTAAGGTTCAAGTTATTGATGGTGAGTTGCAAGGCGAAGAGCTAGAACTTAATGAGTCATACACACTTGAGAATGGTGTCACTACATTGAAACTGGATAATCCAATCAACAATCTCGTTTGTGTAATGACCAATCTTGCCTTCCCAAGTGCCGTTCTTCACACTGATTACGTTAAGTATGTTCCAACAGGTATTGACGCTGTGAAGACCAATGAAGACGTCAAGATTCAGTTCGTGGCAGGTGGTATTAACATCGTAGGAGGCGAGAACAGCCCTGTAGCTGTTTACTCTATTGATGGTAAGACTATCTATCGTGCAAAGGCAGCTACAGCCGACATGCACATCTCATTGGCTCCTGGTACATACATTGTACGTGTAGGCAATAAGGCTTCAAAGATCTGTTTGAAGTAAAGAAGAAGCCTCTCCCCCAATCCATCTACAGCCTCTCCCCCGACCCCTCTCCGAATGGAGAGGGGAGTGAAGACTGCTGGTTGTAGATAAAGAAGAAGCCTCTCCCCCAACCCCTCTCCGAATGGAGAGGGGAGTGAAAACTACTATTTACAGATAAAGAGGGCGTTTCTTTGATGTAAAGAAACGCTCTCTTCGATAAGAAGAAACGCCCTTCTCAAATGGAGAAGGGCGTTTCCTTATTTTTGCCCTTTCGTTATCATGACTCTTGTTCCTATGTCCCTCTGTCTTAATAATATGTCCTTAAAACAATATGTCCTTCTGTCCTTCTGTCTAAAAGACTATGTTCTTCTGTCTTAAACATCTGTTACTAAACACATTGTTCCTATGTTCCTCTGTCTTAATAATATGTCCTTACAATAATATGGCTTTATGTCATTTTGTCTAAAGAACTATGTCCTTCTGTCTGAAAAGCCTGTTCTTCTGTCTCACCTTATTTATATATACCCTCCCACGCAACATCGTTTTTGTTAATTTTTCATCGTCTAAATAGAGCCGTTAAAGGCAAAAAGTGATGTGGAAGTATTGCTTGTTTCGTATATAATTCATACCTTTGCAGTGTGATTTGGAATAATTCCAATATACTAAAAGAATAACACTTGATAGCGAGAAGACCATCAGAAGGAGTGGAGCTATCAATGCGGCAGGATAAAGAAAAATATTATTTAAATACAAAAACATTATGAAGAAGAAATTTATTTGCACAGTATGTGGTTACATGTATGAGGGTGCTGAAGCACCAGCAGAGTGCCCAGTTTGCCACGCAAAGGCCGACAAGTTCAAGGAGTTCAACCCAGCTGCTTTGAAGGGAACAAAGACAGAGCAGAACCTTATGAATGCTTTTGCAGGTGAGAGTCAGGCTCACACTAAGTACCTCTATTACGCTTCTAAGGCTAAGAAAGATGGTTACGAGCAGATCGCAGGGTTCTTTGAAGAGACCGCACGTAACGAGAAGGAGCATGCTAAAATATGGTTCAAGTTCTTGCATGAGGGCGATATCCCAACAACAACACAGAACCTTGCTGATGCTGCTGCAGGCGAGAACTACGAGTGGACAGACATGTATGATCAGATGGCAAAAGAGGCTATGGAGGAAGGCTTCCCAGAGTTGGCTGTTAAGTTCCGTGGCGTTGGTCGGGTTGAAAAGCACCACGAGGAGCGTTATCGCAAGTTGTTGAAGAACATCGAGGATAAGGTTGTCTTCTCACGTGATGGCGATTGCATTTGGCAGTGCCGCAACTGTGGTCACATCGTTGTAGGCAAGAAGGCACCTGCTGTTTGCCCTGTTTGCAACCACCCACAGAGCTTCTTCCAGGTTGAGGAAAGCAATTACTAAATCCTCATTCATCGTGACGCCGACAAGACATAATCGTCTGTCTTTGTAATTCCATAGGCTTTGTCACGAGTGAGAGAACAAACGATAAGAGTTGTGTCAATACTGATGCAACTCTTTTTTTATAGCACCTTTTGCCATTGAAGTGCCCGTTTTATCAGATAATTTTCGTACTTTTGCGCCACTTTTTGCCCTTTGGCAACAACATAAACATTAATATTCTACAATGGAAACTGCAAAGGATAACGAAACAGAAAGTCTACTGGCATGGACTGAAGTGAATCACCAATCCGATGATTATAACCCTTTTGTGAAGGCTGCGCTACTAAGTCGTGCCACACGATTCAGCCTCTGTCGCACGGGAGAAGAAGCCCAGCAGGTGCGCCAGAGTTTCGTAGTTTTCCGTGAGAAAGGTGCGGAAGAGTGGGAAGATGATGCCCCTTTGGGACGCATTGAGGCGATGGTCTTAGCTGATGATGACGAGGAGGTGCGCCCTGCCGAAGTAATCAATTTGGGTGTAGAACCAGCCGAATTTCTGACCATGGTGCGCCAGGATGCCGACTCAACGACCTTTCAGATTGATTGGTATCATGGTGAGGTAAGGGTCGAGGGAGCGACGAAAACAGAAGAAGGATACGTTGTAAGGAAGGCTGATTGTGCAGATGGTAAGACGTTGAAGTGCATCCTCACGCCTGATAAAGGGGGTGAGTCGTTCAGTTTGGAACTGCAATTACCCTTTGTCGGATTTAATATCACGACTGAAGATGGGGCGATGGTAGTGGGCGATCTGACGATTCCTTCCACCGAGTTAGACCATTATAACTATAGTTTTGTGGGCAGTGACGATGACGATAGATTTGCTGTTAGCCTTGACGACTTGGCTCAAAGCTATCAATATATATGGTATGAGGACGGCACATTGTCGGTTCGCAACCTAAGAAAAAAGATGGAGAAGGTGCGCGAACAGGCTGCACAAGGTAAGCTGTCAGAGCTGTTGCAGGGTTCGCGCAACGCCCTCGTGAAACATAAGGACACCCGTTGGCGTATCGTTGTGACGAAAGCGATGAAGACTGATGAGGCTTTGGAACTGGATCCTGTGGCACTTGCTCGAATGGTATTCACCCGCTTTTAGACGGCAGATGAGGCGGAGGATGCGCTGATGAGAGAGCTTATTGAAATGGAGGAGCACCACTTTTTCCAGTGGTTCTGGCTCAAATCGGAGGATTGGAGTCATGAACATCTGGCGCAGCTAATGGGACTTAACGACATAGAACAGAATCAAGAGAAGATGATGCAACTGGCTTTACAATATAATCAGTTCGATCGTTTCATGCAGAAACTGCGCCGTGCTTCACTGGATGAGGCTGGTCCCGTGCAGGCTGATGCACTACAGATGCGCAACAACAAACGCAAGATTGCCCGTTGTTTGAAGCGTTTGGAACGACATCAGAAAGGTGAGGAATCATTGTGGGAAGCCAATTTGGAGGTGAGAGAAGAGCTGTTGCAATTCTTCCGTTCACATCATGGTGCGTTCGAGACAATCGATTGATTACTTTGCAGTTCGGATTCTTTTTCGTATATTTGCAGTGCTGTCTGAGTTGACAAGTAGACGAGTTAGCAAGTAAACAAGTTGCTTGTCTTGTGGGAGACATCGCACCGAAAAGCCAGTTGGGATGGTCACTTGATGTGTAACGAAACTGCGCCTCATTAGCAGAAACAGCAGGGGCAAGAACGAGGAGACGCCCTCGTCAAAAGGAAGAGGGCGTTCCGTCGCATCGAAGAGAGGCTTTCTTCAAATGAAGTGAACATCACCGTGTAGGAACAGATGCCCTCTTCTGTCTGCCAAATCACGATTAATCCTCCCCAATCTACCTCTCTTTAGGCGGACAGGTGAGGGCGTCTGTCCCTACATTGAGGTACTACATCCAACAGAACAAGTAACTTGTCTACACGTCAACTCGTTAACTTGTTTACTCAAACAAACAACTATAATAAATTAAGACAATGGCAAAATTAATTGTAAATAACTACGAAGAGCTAGCTGCCCGATTGGGTGAGAAGCTAGGAGAAAGTGAGTGGTTAGCAGTTGACCAAGAGCGTGTCAATCTTTTTGCTGACGCCACCCTCGATCATCAATGGATTCATGTTGACCAGGAGCGTGCCAAGGTGGAGAGCCCTTATAAGAGTACTATCGCACATGGTTACTTGACACTTTCACTACTTCCACACATGTGGCAGGAGATTATCGAGGTGCATAATCTGAAGATGATGGTCAATTATGGCATGGACAAGATGCGCTTTGGTAAGCCTGTATTGACAGGTTCGCGCATTCGTTTGGTAGCCAACCTCGATAGCATTGAGAACCTCCGTGGTATTTGCAAGGCGGGTATCAAGTTCCAAATCGAGATTGAGGGCGAACGCAAACCAGCCCTCGAAGGGATCGCAACCTTCCTTTACTATTTTGAATAAGCATAATTTGTAACGATAACCGAAAGGGTTGTTTCAAAGGTTGGGGTGCATGAGACATGTACACACAATGCTATTATTATAAGGTATATGAGCTTATATAACTTATGAATAATAGTAAAATAGACCTCTGAAACAGCCCTTTTGTGGTCAAAAAGTGTTAAATGTTTGATACGCAGAGGCGTTAGTTAGAACATTATAGTACCTTTGCAAAATCTTTTAAGAGGGATAACATTATATATACATCAGCTTGTAAGGATGTTTGATACAGGCTAACACAAATTTAAAAAAGACTTATACGTATGGCTTACGACCAACTGAAATTGCAGAATCAACTTTGTTTTAGATTGTATACAGCTAGTCGATTGATTACCCAGACTTACTTTCCAATGCTCGAGAAGTTAGGACTTACCTATCCACAATACCTCGTTTTGATGGCTTTGTGGGAGGAGGATGGACAGAAGGTGATGGAGTTGGCGCATCGACTCTACCTCGATTCAAACACGATGACACCGCTTGTTAAACGCATGGCAAGCGAGGGTCTGGTGACGAGAGTGAAGGGTAAGTTAGATGCACGAGAGACCTACGTTTATCTCACGGACAAGGCAAAAGAACTTGAAAGACAGGCTGCAAGCATACCTGCTTGTATGTTAGGAAAGGTGCTAAGTGACCGTACAAGTGTTGATGATATTCATTTGTTATCAGCTGAATTAGACGCTCTGATCAATACTCTCTCTGAACAACGAGCACAGGATAAAGCGGCTGCGAAGGACCAAGAGTGTCGGTATATATTGTAATCGGGGCTATAAAAAAGATTTGAATAAAGCATGGAAAAGAGGAGTATATATGGTCTGACGAAAGGGACGGGACTGGAGAAACTCATCGAGGCTGCCGCTATGGGCAAGGCAATGGGCGTGATGAATCATTATTCATTGGCGTTGATGGCTGAAGAACAGGGGCTTCCGAAGGAGTTGGCAGAGCGTCTTCGTGAGTTAGCCAATCAGGAGTCTGTGCATGCAGGGTACTATGCGACGCTGAATGCAAAGTATCCTTCGGATGTGTTTCAGATGATGGAAAACATGCAGAAGGGCGAGTTGGGAGCAGGAAAGTTCCTACAACCTTTGGCCGACAAGTTGCGTGAGTTGGGGCGAGATGACGTCGCCGAACAGATTGAAGAGTATATACGGCAGGAGGTTCATCATGGTGAAGTGTTGGGCGAACTGCTAGCAAAATATAAACAATAAACGCCTGTTTATAAGGCTGTTAGTTCATTAGGACTGTATCAAATCATACCTATCTGCGAGTGAGCGTGGGGGAGCGATGATTTGATAGAGTCCTTTTTTCTGTCTTGAAAGACCGTCGATTGATGTTTTAGCAGGTTTCTTTTTGCGTGGTTTCTTTGGTTTCCAAGTGGTCATTTACTAGGTTATAATGTCTTTGAAATAGGCTATTTTAATGTTCATTTGTTTGTGTTGAATAGCCTTGATGAATGTTATTTTGTCTTGGAAATATGCGATAGTAAGATTGTGTAAGGCTGCTCTTCTGTCTTAAAAAAACTAAAATCATTTGTTGAATAACGCTTCTCTCTGAACTATTTAATAATTTTGTAACGTACAGATTACGTGCACGAGGAAGTAAGATATACGTGAACAAATGAAGAAAAAACCAACTTATAAGGTTCCAGTAGCCACCTGCGCCATCGTTTTGGTAGTAGGGGCTATTACATTGGGGGTACTCATGGAGACACGCGAGATGGCTCCGCCTCGAAAGTATGAGGTGGATATGTCGGGTGATGTTATTGGTATTGATAATGGTCCGAAGACGCCTGTTTTGACGAAAGAGGAGGTCAAAGAAGAAGTGAAAGAGGAGATTAAAAAGGAGACTCCTAAGCCTGTTGAGTCGAAGAAGGAAGAGTCGGCAGCGGAGCCAGAGGAGCCTGTTATCGTTCCGAGTGTGCCTGAAGGACAGGCGGAGTCGGCGCCTTCTGTTAAGGTTCCAAAGCCTGAAATTAAGAAACCAACAGTGGAGAACATTGGGGAATAATATTGTTTTGTGCTGTTAAAGGTATGTGCCTTTTCTTTAGAAAACGATCTCCTTTCTGGTTGATGTTCCCTTTTAGCACTACTATTAACCCTCTTTCAGCATTTTCCAATATGCCTTTAGCAGTATTCTCACACCCCATCACCAATACTCCCAACAATGAATACTAATATTCGCTTACTTCTCTTGTCAATATCTTCATGCTCCTTTTTCATCTTCCCCATGCCTATATATAAATAAGGTGTAACGCCCTTTATTCCCTCTCAGGCGCAATAAAAACCACTTTTTATTGATTTTTTCTCTCAAAACATTTGGTAGTTTCTGATAAAGTATATACCTTTGCATTCGCTTTTACGAAATAAGCCACGTGCTTATGAGTGTTTAAAGCAATAAAGAAAGCGTTCTTTGAAGAGATTTACATAAACAGAGAAGTAGTACAAGAAGCGTCTGTTTGGTTATAAATCAAATAGATGGGTAAAAGAAACGAACCGATCAATTCAATTGAATTCCTATATAGGAATAGGTGCTTTTAAAACTTGATACTAAAGGATAAGCATTCTGAAACAGAGATTACTCGGTGAAGTTTTGGGTTAAGTTGGTATTTATTACCCTTCTTACCTATTACTAATCACCCAAACATATTTTACAATGGAGAGTTTGATCCTGGCTCAGGATGAACGCTAGCTACAGGCTTAACACATGCAAGTCGAGGGGAAACGGCATTTAGTGCTTGCACCGAATGGACGTCGACCGGCGCACGGGTGAGTAACGCGTATCCAACCTTCCCATAACTAAGGGATAACCTGCCGAAAGGCAGACTAATACCTTATGTAATCCTTTGATGGCATCAGATAAGGATAAAAGATTTATCGGTTATGGATGGGGATGCGTCTGATTAGCTTGTTGGCGGGGTAACGGCCCACCAAGGCAACGATCAGTAGGGGTTCTGAGAGGAAGGTCCCCCACATTGGAACTGAGACACGGTCCAAACTCCTACGGGAGGCAGCAGTGAGGAATATTGGTCAATGGACGTAAGTCTGAACCAGCCAAGTAGCGTGCAGGA
>NZ_JAPWAR010000028.1:0-29558 GCF_041433025.1 Prevotella sp. 20925_1_30
TTTATATAGTAAGAGTCGTATTGTCTGGTTGACAATGCGGCTCTTTTTTATCGCTATTACATACGTGTAATATCCATCAAGACATTCCACTTTATGGGAGTAAGCTAACTAATTCAAGCCTTGAGACTATGTGTTTCAGAGCTTTGAGACTGTGTGTTTCAGAGCATGAGACTGTGTGTTTCAGATATTTGAGACTGTGTGTTTCAGATATTTGAGACTGTGTGTTTCAGAGCCTGAAACTCTATGTTTCAAAACATGAAACAATAAGTGTCATGGTATGAATCCAATTTGAATAGGTGCATAAAAAGACATAAGACGCATGAGAAAGGAAACAAGGGAGAAAGAATGCGGAAATGTATTAGACAAAGAGTGCGAACAGGATTCAAAAGGATTTAAATAAGAATAGCTCCCCCTCCGAACGGAGAAGGAGCGTTTAATGAGTATGCCTTAAAGCATTAATGCGTTGCCCGATAATAGGGTGAAGCGGCGAAAGCACTTGTCACTTTCGTGTTTACAGATGGGTCGGAAATGGTGATACCAGAGTAGGTGTTGATGGGATAAACTGTACCACTAGAACTGGTAACAGCTGAGAAATAGGACGGTGTATGTCGTTTGTAAGGGACAAGCAGATTGAGCTGATTGCGGAATTGAGATAGAAGAATTGGCTCGTTAACTGCCCTCTTCTCAACATAATCGCCCATATCGAAGAAGATAGAGGGATTGTATCCATCCATCTGCTGAATACTAGTGGGTGGCACCAAGACAAGATTACTTGACTGGTTGATTTGTCGCATGATATTCACCATCCCATCCGCTTGAGAACAATCAATGACACTGATTGTTCCGTATGGATCAGTGTAGGTGCTATAGAAGTTATAGAACTCGTCTACAACGTTCTGATAGTTTGGATTAGACTTAGAAAGCTCATTCCATAGCTGCTCATAAGGCATGCCATGCGCCATAATCTCCGTTGGGCAACCAATAAGATAATGCGCACTATGTCGCAACTCGTAGGCTACCTCTATCGTTGACATATAGCAGTCATCGAAGAGGATATACTGCATTTTGCCGATACCCGATTGTGCAATACCTCGATCTAAGATGGAAAGGTCGGTCTTATAGGTATCACCACCAAACCAGCGGGTCAACGGAACAGACTCTACATCACGCCGTCTCCTGCGCAAGGTGTTCGAGAAGCTGCTGCGTGTTCCAGCATAGGACGGAAGCCAACCCATACCATGACAGCCCACTATCATTGAGTAATTGCGTGCTGGTGCGTATGCTTTCACACGGGTGAGAAGACTACTTATCCAGCGAGATGTATTCAGTTGCTGGTTGGGCTGCGTGTTATCAAACTTTGCCAATGTATCATCGACACACTGACCACTTTGATACTTTACATTAATCAATGCGCCCTTCTCTGGGGCTTCGGATATAAACACAATCAATCGTTTATTGCCTAATCCGCCCTCGTTCACTATGGCTTGCTTCATGTCCTGCAGGTTGCCTTGGAAGAAGTTATACAGACTTCCAGGGTCGCCCGACCATGGCATATAAACAATGATGGTATTATCTACTTCATTTGCATTACCATTCGTATTTGGATCTGGTAATGGATCATCAGTACAAGAAGACAATGCAATGACTGCAATCAGCTGTAGGAGAAAGAGGAACTTCTTCATTCTATGCATATTAAAACTCGATTGGATACATCAAAATAGATAATCTTTATCCGTAAGGGTATGCGTTTTCAGCAACGCTGTGAACCCTTTCCTTTTATAAAGGGAAAGCCTTGCAACATCACAAGAGATGTGATAAGGCTTTCCATAGTCGTATTTAGAAGTAAGCCGGGCGACTTACTTTACAATGATCAAAGAGTAGTTCTTCTTGCCTTTCTGGACGAGAAGATACTTACCATCAATGAGGTCTTCGGCTGTTACTGGCTGGTCGAAAGCTGCGAGCTTCTCCTTATTCAAGGATACACCACCGCCCTTCACGAGCTTGCGCATCTCACTCTTACTAGGAAAGATCTGCATACCTTCCTGGTTGAATACATCAACGGCAGGCTGCCCAAGAACGTCCTTTGACACCTCATAGTGTGGTACATCCTTAAAGACATCAGCGAAGGTCTGCTCATCTAACTGCAATAGATTCTCTTTCGTACTCTTACCGAATAAGATATTAGAAGCGGCGATAGCCATATCTAGATCCTCTTGCGAGTGAACCATACGAGTAACTTCTTCAGCTAAGCGACGCTGCAATGTGCGGCGACCAGGGTCTTGACGATGCTCTTCGATAAGCCCATCTATAACATCTTTCTCAAGTGATGTGAAGATCTTAATGTACTTCTCGGCATCATCATCGCTCACATTCAACCAGAACTGATAGAATGCGTATGGTGTTGTGCGGTTTCGATCGAGCCAGATGTTACCACTCTCTGTCTTACCAAACTTCTTTCCGTCAGCCTTAGTAATTAGAGGACAAGTAAGGCAATAAGCCTCAGCCTCACTACCAAGAGTACGACGAATAAGCTCGGTACCAGTGGTCATATTACCCCATTGGTCATTACCACCAAGCTGCAACTTAACACCGAATTTCTCATATTGATATAAGAAATCGTACCCCTGCAAGAGCTGATAAGTAAACTCTGTAAAGCTTAGTCCATCGCGAGCCTCACCATTGAGACGCTTCTGAACACTGTCTTTAGCCATCATATAGTTGACCGTGATGTGCTTACCCACTACACGAGCAAAGTCCAAGAAGGTGAAGTCCTTCATCCAATCATAGTTATTCACCATCTCTGCCTTATTGGCTTCGTTTCCATCAAAGTCTAGGAACTTACTAACCTGCTTCTTGATAGCCTCTTGGTTATGATATAGTGTTTCTGCATCGAGGAGATTACGCTCCTGGCTCTTACCAGATGGATCACCAATCATGCCCGTAGCACCTCCTACAAGTAGATAAGGCTTATGTCCACAACGCTGCAAATGGCGTAGCATCATAATACCACACAAGTGCCCAATATGCAATGAGTCTGCAGTTGGGTCTGTACCTAAGTATGCTGAGACCATCTCTTTCTGGAGTAATTCCTCTGTACCTGGCATTATTTGAGCCAGCATACCACGCCAACGGAGTTCTTCAACAAAGTTCTTCATCTATATTCTTTATTTATGAAAAGGGTAAAAGACATAGGGTGATTGGAAACCAACCAATGCATCAAAGCCCTTATCCTATATTGATATTCTATAATTATTACGTATTGGTAGCCCTGTTATTGTACCTTAGTAGTATTCTTTCTTACGGCACAGGGTCATATCCACTGCCACCCCAAGGATTACACCTCAGTATTCTCCATATTGCAAGAGCAAGTCCTTTGAAGGGACCATGCTTAATTATTGCTTGTCTGGCATACTCTGAACATGTGGGGGTAAAGCGACAAGAGGGGGGCGTGAAAGGTGAGATAAACTGGCGATAGAACAATATTGGGAGTATTAATAACCACGACAAGCCACGTGACAGAAAGCTTAGAACCTTCTTAAAAGGATTCTTGTATTGCTTATCCTGCTGTATTCTATCGTCTTCAAGTTCTTTCATTAGATACGTTCTCCTATTCGATGAAGTAAGTTCTCCACTCTTTCTTCAACAGTAACAGAACTTGTCAACTCATTAGAAAGCCAAATAAAGGCTATGAGTAATCGCTTATTGGTCATCTCCGCCATACGTGGGAAGAGTAACTGCTTATGCTTACGATAAGCCTCACGCACCTGCCGCTTCACTCGATTACGCTTCACGGCACGTTTGAAATGCTTCTTAGGAACACTGATTAAAACCTGCACATCCACCATAGAGGACACATCCTCTATATGCGTATCAGCATTCCTTGCCTCCGTTCCATCAGTCAGTCGGTATACAGCTTTCAATGGGAAAGACGTCATAGCATGGCTACCACCTGTACCAAAGAGCATATCGATGAGCTTTCTACTGCACAACCGCTCCTCTTTCTTCAGTCCTTCTCCTTGCTTTGCCATACTACTCTGTTACGTATATCGGCACCTTTCCCATTCAAGACATGAGGAAAGAG
This sequence comes from Prevotella sp. 20925_1_30, assembly GCF_041433025.1. NCBI lineage: Bacteria > Pseudomonadati > Bacteroidota > Bacteroidia > Bacteroidales > Prevotellaceae > Prevotella > Prevotella sp. 20925_1_30. The sequence goes on from NZ_JAPWAR010000028.1 coordinate 4,082, forward strand.
CCGTCTATTACTTACTCTTCTTTTGCTTCTCCAAGTAGTCTCTCAACGCACCAGTCATAGAGGTGTGCTGCTTAGAAGGAGCTTGTAAGTCTAATCTCAAGCCCTGCGTTTCAACCTCCTTAGCCGTTGCAGGACCAAAAGCAGCTACTTTTATATCACCTTGCTTAAAGTCTGGTATATTCTCTTTCAACGCCTTTACACCCGTAGGACTAAAGAAGATGAGCATGTCATAATCGAAGTTCTTCACCTCTTCGTCCGTCAGTCCGTTGCTGACCGTACGATACATTACACACTCCTTATGCTTTAGCTTGTTAGCATCTAACAACTCCGAGATAGAATCTGTATGTACAGAACTTTGCGGAACAAGGTATTTCTCGCCTTTATGCTTCAGCATTGTTGGAATCAAACTATCAATCTTTCCAGTAGTTCCAAAGAACACCTTACGCTTACGATACTGCACATACTTCTGGATATAGAGTGCAATTGTCTCAATAACACAGAAGTACTTCATGTCTTCTGGTATGGTTATGCGCATTTCCTTGGCTAGATTAAAGAAGTTATCAACAGCATGTCTCGATGTAAAGACTACTGCAGTATAATCTAACAGATTAATCTTCTGCTGACGGAACTCCTTCGCTGTGAGTCCTTCAACCTTAAAGAAAGGTCTGAAAACAAGCTCCACTCCCAAGTCCGTTGCTATATCGTAATAAGGCGACTTATCGCTTGACGGCTTCGGTTGTGAGACCAAGATCTTATTTATCATTGTGTCCTAAAAGTTTATAATCAAATAGTTATCTGTAATTACTAACATTCCCCATAATACCATCATCGGTATCATTTCGAGTGCACAAAAGTACAAAATTATTTGCAGACTGACAGCTATTCTCTTGAAAAAGATGGTATAACTCTTATAAAGAGTAAGCATTTTAACGAATAAAACAACAATTAGCGCATAAACGAATGCTGCTTGTAACGACAAGGAGAAATATATCTGCAACAGGACTAAAGGGAATAGCAACACCCCCTCAAGAGATGAGAGAAAGAGCCAAGTACGTCCCCATTGTCCATTACTTTTACTATCAAAGAACACCCAGTTAACGAGTTTATAAAGCAGATTCTTTATAAAGAAATACCCCATAAAAACGCCAAAGAAGCATCCGATAACACTCAACTGTGAATCTGTCTGAAGCCCTCCATGACCGCTCCCATGCGCAAAGAAATAATAGAGAATACTAAAAAGTAGCGATGTCTGCGCTATTAAAAAGAGCTGAAACCGAACCTCATACGCTGTTTCTGTGACCACATCTTTACTTCTAGCAACATGAAAGAAACTCTTTATCTGCTTCTCTATGAAATTGCGAGAGACCGAGAATGCAATCATCGCCATCACAAAACAACCTAGAAGTAAGGCTGTCACTGTATTGTCATTACTAACAGCATAGGGCGATGGAACGCCCTGCACACCATCTGCATGTGCGTTTCCACGCCCTAGTTTAAAGTATTTATTACCTTTAAAATAACCTTCTTCTGCAAAACGAACATCCGTCAGCTGAAACGTTTTCTGCTTCTTTGGGCACAATAAACCCAGCGAATCAACCTCTTGACTCGCCTTAGCCACAGTATCAGTCTTCGCCTTCTTCGTTGCAGCCAAAGTCGACTTCAACAGCAAAGAAGGACGAGTTATAGAATCAGTTGTCGGCATCTGTCACTTTAAAGTCCGAACGTTTTCTTGATTTCTTCTATACGATCTAGCTTCTCCCAAGTAAAGAGTTCCACCTCAATAGACTTCGTTTCATGATAACGGCTATTGAATACTTTCTTTACAACCTCATTCTGTCTTCCCATGTGTCCATAAGCTGCTGTCTCCAAATACATAGGTTGACGGAGCTTTAATTGGCGTTCGATAGCCTTTGGACGAAGATCAAATAGGTGCTTAATCTGCTCTGCTATCTCGGCATCAGAAGCCTTCACATGTGAGCGACCATAGGTATTTACGTACACACTAACAGGTTCTGCAACGCCAATAGCGTATGCCAACTGTACGAGCATCTCGTCACTAACACCTGCAGCAACCATGTTCTTGGCTATATAACGGGCTGCATAAGCGGCAGAACGGTCTACTTTACTAGAGTCTTTACCCGAGAATGCACCTCCACCATGGGCTCCCTTGCCACCGTAAGTATCAACGATAATCTTACGACCAGTCAACCCAGTGTCTCCATGAGGACCACCGATAACGAACTTACCAGTAGGGTTTACCAAATACTTGATACCATCCTTGAATAGAGCCAACACCTTTTCGGACTTGATTTGAGCCTTTACACGCGGCATAAGAACCTCCAATACATCCTTACGAATCTGCTCTACCATCGCTTTATCAGCCTTCAACTGCGCTTCCTTGCTATCATCAGTAGGTTGAATAAAGTCATCGTGCTGTGTAGAAACTACTATCGTATCAATACGCTGAGGGATGTTATCATCGCTATACTCCACTGTTACCTGGCTTTTAGAGTCTGGTCTAAGATAGAGCATTTGCTTTCCTTCCTTGCGTATATCTGCTAACGTACTCATGATAAGGTGTGCCAAATCAAGTGTAACAGGCATATAATTGTCGGTTTCATTGCATGCGTAACCGAACATCATACCCTGGTCTCCAGCGCCTTGATTATCATCATCACCATTATCTACGCCACGATTGATATCATCACTCTGCTCATGAATGGCGGAGAGAATACCACAACTGTTACCATCAAACTGGTATTCAGCCTTTGTGTAACCAATATTATTGATTGTCTTACGGGCGATTGCCTGCAAATCAACATATTCTTTTGAACGCACCTCACCCATGATAACAACCTGACCAGTGGTATTGAATGTCTCAATAGCACAACGAGCGTGCTCGTCATAAGCCAAGAATTGATCAAGCAAAGCGTCACTTATCTGGTCAGCAACCTTATCTGGATGTCCCTCAGATACCGACTCTGAAGAAAATAAATATGCCATATCTTTACCTTAATATATTATTACTTTGTTAATTATCCATTGTTATTTTAAGGTTGCAAAGTTACTGCAAATTAGCCGGATAACAAAATAAGGGCTTAATATTTATACATTATTATAGTGGTAGAAAAGCCTATTCTGTCATCCGACTAACACACAATCGTGGTGCTTATAAACTATAGGTAGAGCACCGAAGCATCAAACGAACGAGTATCTTTCACGCATGTGTACATCATTAACTCTGACAATTGCTCATTCATTTTACCGACAGTCTCTTTCACGCCCTCTGCTCCTTCTTGAAGTAAGGGCTTTAAGATTCCACGTCCCACTGATACTGCGTCGGCTCCTAAAGCCAATGCTTTATAAGCGTCATAACCTGTATCTATACCGCAATCCACAAACAATGAGATTCCAGAACCTGCTAGTGCTACCTTAATCTTAGGCAGAACCATCAGCGGAGCGACACCAAAGGGGATACGACCATGATGATGGGAGATAACAATACCAGCACATCCTGCGTCCTTGCACTTTAATGCATCTTGCACAGAAAGGACTCCTTTAGCGATAAAAGGAGTATTACCAGCAGCCTTCACATACTCCTTTAAATCGGAAAGAAGCACTGGTCCGAGGGGTAAACCATCCACTATATCGTATCGCCCATTCGTTCCTGGAACGTGATCAATATCTACTCCCACAGCTATTGCACCATGCTCGATAGCAAAGCGAATCTGATCTAGAATCATCCCATGGTCTGCGAAGGGCTTTATAATGCGTACTGTCCTAGCCCCCTCAGCTGCTATTTCGGCATACTCTTCGTCTGGCTCCATACCAACCCAGTTCACAGTACGCAGGTCTCGAGCTGCCTTGGCATATTCCAACATGGGCTTCTTACCATTCTTCAACACCTTATTGAGGTGCGAGAAGGCTGGCATCATAATCGGACTATCAAACTCCTCACCGAAGATAATTGTCTTCAACGAAGGCTCAACAGCATCAATAACACGCATCTCCACATGGATGGAATCCAGATAAGAGCGATTGTAAACGTTTGCGTCATCAGCACGACCACTTGTAACAGGTATCATTCCTGCAGGTCCTGGCCACGGACTCTTAATGTTGTTATCCATATTTTTCTTTTGAAGTTACTATTTCGAGAAGTAAAAGGAGTGAAGGAGTGAAAAGGGAGTTAAGGCGATTGTACTATTGCTTAAACTCGATAATTACGCCCTACGAAACGCTCATATCACGCCTTATTAACAATCTCATCACACCCCATGATCTATTCCTACGAACGTTATTAATGTATAGGCTATCATTGCCAAAACGATGAAAAGGGAGATAAAAGCCGACATGAATCCCTCGTCATCACCACTTTTACACAGACTGCGAACCTGCAATGGTACGGGGAAACCTGGTGGGCAAGAGAAATAAAGTAGAACTCCTATAAGGAAGAACTTCCCTTCCATCAGTCCAGGGAACAACAGAAAGAAACCGCCAACGATAGCTCCACAACCTATCATGCGCACTAGGCTTAACTGAATAAGTGGGCGTATCTGCGATAGATGGGGCTGGAAATCATAACCAAGTGTAAAGAGAATGATACTAGCAATGGGTGCCGTAGCTATCGACATCGTACTCGTAAAGACTCCATGTAGCTCACTCTCCAGCAGCCAATGCCCTATCCCCGACAGATTCATGACAACTCCTAGAATCACAGCAATGATAAACGGAGCGGTAATAATACGTTTAGCAAGTGAAAACAAAGCCACTTCTTTCGTAGTCTGGCGCATGACAAGTGCAGGAACTAACCCAAAATTGATAAGGATTCCTGCCACATCAAAGGTGACAATATTCATTGCATGCTCCCTTCCAACAAGCGTGATATAAAGCGGCAAAGCTACACTTCCCCCCTCACAGGTCATCAATAAGAATGGAGCTAACTGAGCGTAACGACCACTAACGGGCTTAGCTATGCGTTTACCAAGCACATAAATCACAATCCAAGCCACATCTAAGAAAAGTATCTCATAAATGAAACTAGTAGTGAGCTTCGCTTCCATCAGTATTTGAAAGACCAACAAGGGTAGAAGGATACTAAAGACTATCGACTTAGCACCTTCATTTTGCGCTGTTGTTATCCATCTCCTCCGTCTACTGAGCCACCCAAGTAACATCATGAAAAATACGGGAAAGAGTATTTCTATTGCCTTCATCCGTGTTGACTGTATAATGGTTCTTGTATTATTTACAATCCGCAAATATACTTAAATACCCTGACATCCACAAATGATTAATCCTCTTTTCGCCATTCGGAAGCCTCAACTGACCCGCTGAAAGAGCCTTATAAAATAATAGAAGAAGCTCTAGCAAATCATAATAAAGCGTTTTATGACTTGAAAAATAGACTATTTTTGTTTTGTTATTAGACTACCAGTCTTTATTAAATAATCTATTTTTCAAATCACAAAGGCTTATCCTCAGAAATAGCCTTTACCTACTTCATTAACAAAATAGGTGCTTCTCTTGTTTAGAGGGAGCTTGAATCACCTCTAGATAACCTACCTTTTAAAATATTAACCATATACCTCTGGTGTTCTTGTATATCCTTATATACCCATTCTTCACCTGATGGACAGGATACGTCATTAACGTTGTCTTTGCACTTCTGCATCATTATCATGAGTTTCAAAGATGCCACACTCACTTGGTTCATTTTGCCCGAAGCATCCAAATAATGGTCTATCTTCGTTTTAGGAGACCAATTCGAACCAGAAGAGTTAATGTCACTTCCTATCATCGCATAGTTTCCGAAGCAGTTAATCTCACTATCCGTGATATGTTCATCCACGTTAGCTTGTGGAAAGAGGTGCTCTAGTGAACGTCGAGTTCTCGAGAAATAGAACTGCTCAAACACAGTTAGTCCAAAATCTGAACAGCCTAACTTCTTAAAGAACTCTCGCCTTTCTCTATCACTTTCCTTCAGTTTCTTACCAGAGAGTTCGTCGACATACAGACTCCATAAGAGATAATCCATATAATTGAATACAAACAATGGTACGCCCCTTGAAGCCTCTTGCCCATTACCATAAATATGGTCAAAATCAAGAGACGCACAATGTATATTAAGATCAAACAGCCTACCTTTCAATACCGTACCATCGAATGCTCCTGGTATAGGAGTATTGATATTGTTCAGATTACCAGCATTTGCATAGACATCAAAGAAGTACTTGTCAGCTAAAGACGATAAGAAGCAACCATAACGATTAAGGTCTGTATCACTGAAAAGATGATACAAGCAATAGAATAGATAATTCTTTCGTTGGCGTGGAGTAAATGATACTTCAAACATGAAGAGAAGCTGCACTAGCCTTGCTTGTAAACGCCCATCAGAAGAGAGATTCCTAGTATTATATGAATTACCCTCATGTTGATACACTTCTAACTGCCATGGGTTACTTTCTTGTGTATCGTCTTCGTAAGAGTGATGAACCACGTAATTATCTAAGAAATATCGTGCCTTTAAGAGATTGAAGGCGAAGACTTTTGCAAAGGTTCGATCTGGTTTAGCCTCATCAAAGGCATTGATTAATTCCTTATCATCCAATACAAACTTCTCTAGATTGAAGTTTTCTCGACTCATCAGAGTTATCTTCAACACAATAAGAAGAAAGTTAGGAAAGTCGATAATAGGCTGAAACTGACCTCCACTCTTTGTATTCCTCTGCTGCTGCTCATCTGCTTTTACGCCCCTAATAAAGTCTTCTAATGTATAAGGTCTATCACTCCCACCGATCATTGGTAAGTCTTCAAAGGACATAATACTCGGTGAGAAATCATGAAGCGAAGAACCAAACACAGCCTTTGCTTGCGAGTATATTGATTGCACATAGACATTCATTTCGCTACACGCCTGCCATATCTCGGCAAAAGCATTCCGCTCATCTTCGTCCAAGAGTGCTATAAGTTTCGACTTCACAATCTCGTGTTTCTCCAGTTGTTCTCCACGTGAATTCATTACCTCAAAGTAGTGATTAAGGTTCACATCTCGTGGCACTTTATAGTGGATAATATGTACTTGTTCAAGCAAGAACTCGGTAAATTCTACCCTTTTATCCTCATCCACAATCTCCTTAATAGCATGCTGCGCCACCTTGAAACCACGTAGAATACCCACATCAGGGTTATCTATCTCTTGTCTATATAGGTTCTTGATTGTTTCGTTAGAACGCATCCTTGAGCGATAAGTCAACTTATTAGAAACATCTCGTCCTAGGCTCTTTAAAATCAAATAAAGTGTCGTCAAACGCTGCTGCCCATCAATAACCTCATATCTTCCATCACCTCTGTCGTAAGTAACAAGAGTCCCTATGAAATAAGTTCCTTTCGACTGACAATAAGCATCCCAGACGTCATTGACCAATGCGGTTATCTCTTCATTCTCCCATGCGTAATTACGTTGATAGATTGGAATCTCGTATCTTATATCACTCTCTTTATTGAATAAGTCGTCTATTGATAGTTCCTCTAAGGGGAAGTTCTGATGTGTGCCCATAAGCTATTTGATGTAATATTTGTTCTCAATAAAATAATGTAGATAGTTCTGATAAATGCCATTCTTATCCCGTGCATCTATATCCTGATTGTCAGCTTTCACACTCTCTTTGGGGAGAGGATGTATACAATCAGCCAATTCACTAAGTAACATGGAAGGAGAAGAGGCTGCCACTATTCTCTTATAGATATTAAAAGCATTAATACAATCACTTGTTCCCATAACGTAATTCTGTGCTGACAGCCACCCTAGATTGTAGTATTGTGCACGTAGAGAATATGCCCATATAAAGTCCATAACAACGAACTGCTCAAAGAAGTCTAGGTCTACTCTCGTTGGATGATTAGGGCAGAAGCAATCTACATAGAGTAATGCAGCAAGGTCAAAGAGTAGTCGAGTTATTCTATTACCAACACCATTCTTATATTTCCGAAGGTCTAACGTCTCCACAATTTGATTGCCATTAATGAAATACCCTACATACTTATCGTTGTTTTGAATATCTTCTAAGATATTGAAATAATGGTTTGTAAAATCAAAGAATGGCTTTCCTGCAATGATTGGAGCAACTATCTGAAAGGGGCGCATATCAGGCATTCCTGATACAAAAGGGACTGCGGAATGATTGATCATATCGGCATAGGCATATGCACCTTTATAATATTGAGCATAAGGCAAGTTGTCTCTTTTACTAATACCTTTGAACTTATCAATGTTGTGTTCATCTAATTCCAGTGGTCGATTGTCATGTACCCACTCGCGCAACCGATAGAGATACTCACCAAAAAGACTAGCTAGTGCTCTTTGGTTCACATCCTCCCATCGCTTCACAATAGCCTCTGTCTCAGCTTCTCCCACATTATCCATTTCACGCAAATGATAGGCTTTCAATAGGTCATGAGGGTACAGTTTCTTACCTCGTGCATTCTGTGAATCGAAGAATTGGAATGCCTCTGAAATATCATTAGTCACGACAACTATCAGTTCACAACGCTCTTCGATAAACTCTCGAAGTTCTGTTATCACACGATCATCACATAGTTTCTCTAACGAACCTTCAGCCTTCGTACGCAATTCTGCCATAGCATACAAACGGCGTTCAAACGCTCTATAATTACTTGCGATATTCTTTCTTGTGTAAGGATTATCGGTTAGTTTCTCTTGTAAGAACGTGAGTCCATCCGCACCGAGAGCCTTCAGTAATAAGGTAAAAGTTATAATGCGTTGCTGACCATCCACGATGTTATAACATTGCTCACTAAGATTATGATGCAGGATAAGCGTCCCAACACGATATACTTCTTTATTCTCTTTCTTCGCCTCTATAATGTCGTCCAATAGTTGGATTGCGTTCTTTGCAGTCCATTTATAAGGGCGCTGATAGTTAGGGATGGTCAATTTAACGTCCTCATGCACGTGTGTATCGCGCACTCTAGTTACTCTTTTGCGTATTAGCAAGTCACCGATACTCGTGATACCTAACTGTAAACTTATTGCATTGCTCATACTCTTCTTTTCTCTACGATAGAATGGAATTTGATGGGAAAGGGGGATTATTCAAGGGAGGAGGGATGTGACTTTCGGAATATCTTGCAATGATGTGAACCGATATCTACTATCTTTCCCTCGGCTTCTAACTTCGAGAGGATGCGATAGGCAGTGGACTGTGAGATGTTGAGTGCGCTTCGGAAGTCTCTAACGGTAAATACTTCTTGATGAGCTAACAGCTCGCTTATCGCCTCGCCTATCTCCTCCGCCGTTGGTGAAGAGGATAAGTCATGCAAGTCGGTGATGTTCTTCACCTCAATGTTAGCCATTTCTTGGAGCAATTCTCGGTCTGGTCTGAACTTTATCGTGCGTACTTCTGCCTTGCGCAATCGTGGTTTGTGCGAGCGTGGGTCTTCATAGATTTCGCCCTTCAAAGCCACTGTGAAGTAGCCAATACCGGGTAAATGCACACTATTACCATTCTTCAACTCCCTTGCAATCTCCTCTTTCAACGAGAGGATAGTGGCGTGTATGTCCCCCGAAGTGAGTGATGTGGCTTGCACAATACTCTCACTCATGCGCCTTAATCCAGCGGTTTGATATTGTATCGGAACTATTCTAAGTTTCGCATTCTTGGGTAAATTGCCACCCGTTTTCATGAGTTTGTAAACTATTGCCATCTTATTTGTTTTATGTTAGTAAGCTATTGTAAAGCAGGGATATACCCTATCTGTAAACGTTTATAACGTGTTATGCGATTGCTGCACATAGGTCTTGCGATTGGTTTAGCACCTATTCTACATTATCATCACCATGGTGGCGAATATTTTTCACCATGGTGAAGTTATAATTTCACCGTGGTGACGAATTATCTTCACCATGGTGAAAACGTTTCAGAACTAGTGCAAAGATAATACAATATACGGGTATTTGCAAATCAAGAGCCTAATAAAATGAATGTTAGCACCTATGAGGAATGGCGCTAATACGCCTACTTACGCTACCGAATGAAGGTTATATCGCTTCAGCATAGGCTTGCGTAAGGGAGAAAGAGTCTATGTTTTATCATGGGATAGGATACGAAAAGCGGGCAAAGGATGGGTCATGTCGACCCGTTTCCTTCGCCCGCAAGGTTACGATTAATACGTGTTTCTGTGCGATTACTTCGCTGGTGTCATCACCACTTCGGCGTGGTTACCAGCTGCAACGAGGCTCTTCAAGTAAGCTGCAATCTTAGCTGGTGTGAGCGACTCGACTGCTGCCTTATAGCCAGAGTGGAGGTCTACGCCAGTTGAGATATACTCGTCAATAACGTCCATCCAGTAGCTGTTGTTCTTCGCTGATAGCTCTGCTTGCTTCAACATGAAGTCCTTTACTTTCTGAACCTTATCTGCGTCCATCTTCATCGTGTTATCCTTCATACCTTCAGCTAAGAGCTTCAAGGCAAGGTCGGACTTGTTAGGATCCATTGGGCAATATGCCTGGATGAGAGCAACGGCTTTATCGCCACGACGCTGTAATTCGCCACCTGCTCCAACAGAGTAAGCCGCACTAGCATCCTCACGAATGTTCTTTAGATAAACCATTGACAATACTTGTGCTGCAGCATCGGTCAACACTTTGTTCTCAACGTTGTAAGTAGCAGGTGCGTGCCACAACTCGAGGGCGATAGCCTTTGGTGTTTCCGACTTGCGAGTGAACTTATTAACGACATTACCTTTCACAAGTCCTGGTACTTCTCGCCAGTTCTCTGCCTTGCCCTTAGGCAGACATGCGATATACTTCTCGATCAATGGGCGTAAAGAAGCCTCATCGAAGTTACCAACGAAGTAGTAGACAAACTGCCCAGGATTAGCAAAACGCTCCTTCCAAATCTGAAGAATACGGTCGTAGTTAACGCCCTTCAGCGTATTCAATGACAATGGTGCGAAACGTGCCTCATGACCATAAATGGTTGTTGTTACCGAGTCAGAATATACGCTCTCAGGTGAGAGATCCTTATTCTTCAGTGCTAGTTCCAACTGCGACATCATCGCCTTATAAGACGCCTCATCCTTAGCTACCTTCGTGAAGTTGAGGTAAAGCAACTGGAGCATGGTCTCAACATCCTTAGGGACACATGAGCCAGAGAGTGTCTGATAATAGTTTCCTAAACCACAAGCAACAGATGCCTGCTTACCAGCGAGTGCCTTCTGCAACTCCTGGTTAGAGAAGTTACCGAGTCCGCTGTAAGCTATAACGTTATTAAATAGCTGCAAGTTATTGTAGTCTGGCTTACCATAGAGTCCCTTACCACCCTTTGCGACAGCCTGGAACTGTATCTCGTTATCCTTAAAGTTTGTCTTCTTCAAGATGACACGTGCGCCATTGCTCAATGTCAACTCCTTGTATCCGAGTGTCTTGTTCTCCTTCTCGCTGACAATCTTACCAGCCTTTGGCAATGCCTTCTCATCGAGTAAAGGCTCTTGTTTCACATTGTCAACATAAGCATTGATCTGCTCTCCACGCACGTTAGCGATGGTCTGCGCCATCTGTGCCTTCGTTGGGTAAACCTTGTTAGCCTTCTCTTGTGCGAAGATCTGAATAACTAAGTTGCTATCCTTATCTGTGATGAGATCCTTTGCAAACTCATTAATGACATTGACGTTCAAAGCAGGCATCTCGACGAGTTGTTTCATAATCTGATACTCGTCTTCTTTGCTTGGGATAGGTTCGTTTGATAGGTAATGGTCGCGCAACTCATCGCCATACTGATCGTTCTTTATCTTATTGCGGTTGACATAAGCCGACTCTAATTGAGACAAGAATTCGTCCTTTGCACGCATAAATTCAGTTGCAGTGAAGCCGTGCTGGTGTACGCGCTGTGCCTCTCTATACAATGCGGCAAGTGTCTCAAGATCCTTACCATCCTTCGCATTAGCCTCCATGCCGAAGGCGTCTTTCGTTCTTGAAAGCATGTAGGTACCATCGCCTGCATAGGCTCCAGTAAATGGGCAGTCTGGCTTCTGGGCTAGTTCTGCCAAACGCTGGTTCAGCATCATACTGATAATACGCTTAGCATAAGAATCGATGAAATAGCTCTGATCGGTCTTTGCCTCGTCTGGGAAAGCGTCATGCTTCATATAAAGAGCCACGTCACTGAATGGCAATTCCTTGTCTTTGCCAAAGATGTAAAGGGCTTGGGCATTATCAGGAACAGGCTCTGCAACAACCTGAGCGGCATTAGCAGGAACGACTACTCCATTCCAAAGTTGCTTAATCTGATTCTCGATGTGGTCTACATCAACATCGCCCACAACGATGATACACTGGTTATCTGGGCGATACCACTTCTTGTAATAATCGCGCAGTGCTTGATAAGGGAACTTATCTACAATCTCCATCAAACCGATTGGCAGACGCTTACCATACTTAGAGTTAGGATAGAACTCTGGTAACACCTTGTCAAGGATACGCATCTGGGCTGACTGACCTAATTGCCACTCTTGATGGATAACACCACGCTCCTTATCAATCTCCTTATCAGCTAATGTCAATCCATTTGACCAGTCTTTGAGAATGAGTAAGCAAGAGTCGAGAGCTGTCTGGCGTGTTGTTGGTACATCGCAAACACGATAGACAGTCTGGTCAATGCTCGTGTAAGCGTTTAAGTTACTACCAAACTCTACGCCCAAAGAACGGGTGAACTCCAGCAGAGTAGAGTCTGGGAAATGCTCAGAACCATTAAACGCCATGTGCTCCAGGAAGTGAGCCAAACCACGCTGATTCTCGTTCTCTTGAATAGAACCAACACGCTGCGCAATGTAGAAATTGGCTACATGCTCAGGCCAATCATTGTGGAGGATGTAGTAAGTCAAGCCATTGCTAAGCTTACCTTGCCTTACATTCTTATTCACAGGAATAGGTCCCATCTGCTGTGCAGAGACCATACCAGTGATGAAAAGTAAGGCGATTAAGAATAAATGTTTGAGTTTCATCTTAAACGTTGTTTAATTATTTAATATCAGATATTACCTCGCAAAGGTACATAAAATATTGTATCTCTATTGCCTTTTATCGTTTTTTATAGTTAACGTAAGTAACAAGAGAAGGCGATTCTATCAGATTGCTTGTTGGGACTCTTCGTTATATTTGATATTACGGGGGTGGTGCTCGAGAATCTCCTGACGTAAGGTGGTGGTGTCAATGTGCGTGTATATCTCCGTCGTACCGATGCTCTCATGTCCTAACATGGCTTGAATAGCACGCAAATCAGCTCCACCTTCAAGCAAAGAGGTGGCGAAGGAGTGACGAAGCGTGTGCGGAGAGATAGTCTTCTTTATGCCCGCTTCTACCGCATAACGCTTTATCATGATAAGAATCATGGTACGGGTGAGGTGATGTCCACGCCTATTGAGAAAAACATAATCCTCTTCACCGGGCTTTATATCCATCTTGTTACGGTCATCAAACCAATAACTTAATTCCTCTAAGGCTCTAGGAGAGATGGGGACAAGGCGTTCCTTAGAGCCTTTGCCCAATACTCTGACATATTGCTCTTCGATGTATAGATTAGACAAAGTAAGGTGGGTAAGCTCGGAAACACGTAAGCCACAAGAGAATAGTACCTCTATAATAGCACGATTACGATGCCCTTCCCACTTAGAAAGGTCTATAGCTTGTTCGAGGAGATCGACTTCTGCAGTGGAGAGGACTTCGGGTAAGTGGTTAGGTTGTTTCGGAGATTCTAATAGCTCGGTAGGGTCTACCTCCAAGTAACCATCCAATACAAGGAAACGATAGAACTGGCGCACACCACTAAGGATACGCGCTAAAGAACGAGGTCCGATACCGAGGTCGGATATTGAGGCTGCGAAGAACTCTAAGTCTTCCAGTTTTACCTTCAACACATCTATCTTCTCTGCCGCAAGATAACGTAAGAGTTTATCCAAATCACGCATATAAGCATCCAAAGTATTGGCAGAATGCCCCTTTTCTAACTTCAGATAACGACGATAACGACTGACAATATCATTTGAAAGCTTGTCTGTTTCCATTTAATTTCTTATTTTTGCATACAGCTTGTCTTATGCAAAGATAATGTAGAAAAACGATATTTAAGCAGGAAAGAGAGATGAAAGTAATCATTATCAATGGGCCGAATCTAAACTTACTCGGCATTCGTGAACCTGGAATCTATGGCAAAGTGTCCATGGAGACGTATCTCCAACAGCTCCGTAAGGATTATCCGAACGTCGAAATTGAGTATTATCAAAGCAATATAGAAGGCGAACTAATCAATAAGTTACAGGAAGTAGGGTTCTCTTATGATGGTATTATCCTCAATGCTGGAGCTTATACACACACAAGCATAGCCTTATTGGATTGTATTCGCTCAATACAAACTCCCGTCATCGAAGTGCATATCAGCAACGTCAATGACCGTGAGGAGTTCCGTCGCCATTCAATGATAGCCCCTGCTTGTAAAGGTACTATTCAAGGGTTCGGCATGAATAGCTATCGCCTGGCAATAGAAGCATTCCTCCTTTAAGTATCGTGATACAGACTTTGAACATTTGAACTTCATGATAACAAGTAACACTTCTCTCCATTTGGATGAAGAACGAGAGAAAGCATACGACAATTATCTCTCAGCGCATATTGACCCCGAGGGAGATTATCTCTATCGGCTTTATCGTGCGACAAACATCCACACTATTCATGGTCGAATGGCTAGTGGACACCTGCAAGGACGCTTATTAAAGATGCTTGTACAAATGATTCGCCCTAAAAACATCCTTGAGGTGGGAACATTCAGTGGCTACTCTGCTATCTGTATGGCAGAAGGATTGGAGGAAGGTGGCAAAGTATATACGTTCGAGATAAACGATGAGATGGAGGACTTCACACGCCCATGGATAGAACAATCACCCGTTGCTAACAAGATTGACTTTCGTATCGGAGATGCTGCAAAAGAAGCTCCTAAACTCGGAATAACGTTTGACATGGCATTTGTGGATGGTGACAAGCGTACATACGCAGAGGTGTATGAGAAACTACTACCTATCATCCGCCCTGGTGGATACATCCTTGCCGATAACACGCTATGGGACTGGCACGTCATTGATCCAGCTTATGACCACGACCACCAAACCATTGGTATTCGACAATTCAATGATCTTATCGCCAAAGATGAGCGTGTAGAGAAGGTTATTCTGCCCTTACGAGACGGACTAACACTGATTAGGAAGAAATAAGTTTGTTGATTCTTCAAACTTTCAGTATCTTTGCATGACGTAGAAATCATTATAAACAAGAATATGCAGGAAACAAGACAAAACCGTATATCACGCCTCCTTCAGAAGGAATTGGCAAGTATATTCCAGACACAGACACGCATGATGCATGGCGTATTGGTGAGTGTTACACGTGTGAAAGTAAGTCCAGACCTCAGTATCTGTACTGCTTACCTCAGTATCTTCCCATCAGAAAAGGGAGACGAACTACTAAAGAACATCAATGCTAATGAGAAGACAATCCGTTACGAATTAGGTCAGCGCGTACATAATCAGCTACGCATTATACCAGAGTTACGCTTCTTCATCGATGACTCACTCGACTATCTAGAGCGCATTGACGAATTACTTAAGAAGTAAGCCCTCTCAATTACTAGCATATAACATTCTGTACACAACATTCGAAGACATGAATTTTCCCTTTTACATAGCCCGTCGTTACCTCTTTTCAAAGAAGAGTACACATGCAATAAACGTCATCAGTCTTATCTCCGTACTCGGTGTGGCTGTGGCAACAATGGCTTTGGTGGTTGTGTTAAGTGGGTTCAATGGATTCTCCGACTTGGTAGCTTCGTTCTTTACTAACTTTGATCCGCAACTGAAGATAGAAGCAACGAAAGGGAAAGCAATGCCTGCCGATGATCCATTACTTGTAAGGGTTAAACACCTCCCTGGCGTTGAGGTTGCTACCGAATGTGTACAGGATCAAGCACTGGCTGTCTATCACGACAAACAGGCTATGGTAACAGTGAAAGGTGTGGAAGACAATTTTGATTCGCTCACACACATAAGCAATATCCTCTATGGTGACGGCGATTTCACACTGCATGTAGCCAATCTACAATATGGCGTAATTGGTATAAGACTGGCACAAGACCTTGGTACAGGGGTGACATGGCAGGATTATTTGCAGATATATGCACCTCAAAGGGAGGGACAATATGATGCTTCTAACCCTACAAATGCCTTTGTGAAGGACTCATTAGTATCTCCTGGAGCATTATTCCAAGTAAAGCAAAGCAAGTATGATCAAGGTTATGTCATTACATCAATAGACTTTGCTCGCCGCATATTTAACCGCCAAGGAGAGATTACATCACTAGAGTTACGCATGAAACTGGGTGTGGATATTGACAATGCGAAGGAAGAGATACAAGCAATGTTAGGCGATAAATATAAGGTACTCGACCGCTATGAGCAACAAGCTGACACGTTTAATATCATGCGTATAGAGAAGCTCTTTGCCTATATCTTCCTCACGTTTATCCTTATGGTGGCATGCTTTAACATCATTGGTTCGCTCTCTATGCTCATCATCGACAAGAAGAATGACGTTATCACCCTGCGCAACCTCGGTGCAACAGATAGTCAGATACGTCGTATCTTCCTCTTTGAAGGTAGAATGATTTCCGCTGCTGGTGCTGTTATCGGTATTGCACTTGGCTTATTACTTTGCTGGCTACAGCAGACATACGGTCTTGTACAGCTCGGTGATCAGGCTGGAAACTTCGTCGTTAACGCCTATCCTATCAGCGTTCATCCAGAAGATATCATCACAATCTTCCTCACAGTTATCCTTGTTGGATGGCTTTCTGTGTGGTATCCCGTACGTTATATGAGTCGTAAACTGACGAGGGATTAAGCTATCCCTCGCCTATCGACTAACAACTATAAACCTAAACAATATGACTGAAAACCTAAACGACAAAATTATCATCTATCAAAGTGAAGATGGTAAGACCCAACTTGATGTGAAGTTGGAAGGAGAAACGGTATGGCTTACGCAGGCTCAGATGGTAGAACTATTTCAATCCAGCAAAGCTACAATAAGCGAACATATTAAGCACATCATTGAAGATAATGAACTCGATGCGAACTCAACTGTTCGGAAATTCCGAACAGTTCAACAAGAAGGCAAACGACAAGTTTCTCGTATAGTCGCTTATTACAATCTTGATATGATAATATCCGTGGGATATCGTGTAAATACAAAACGTGGTATCCGTTTCCGCCAATGGGCAAACTCTGTTCTTAAGCAATATCTTGTCAAAGGCTATGCTATCAACGAGAACATTCGCAAACATCAGATAGCAGAACTGCGCCAACTCATACAAGTATTAGGCAGAGCTATCCAGCAACAACCTGCAAAGACAACGGACGAAAGCAATGCACTCTTTGATGTTGTAGTAGACTATACCTACGCACTCGACACACTTGATAACTATGATTACCAGCGATTACATATCGCCAAGACAACAAAAGAAGAACCTTTCCATGCCACATACGAGAATGCTATGCACGAGATAGATATGCTTCGACAGAAGTTTGGCGGCTCTGTACTCTTTGGTAATGAAAAGGATGAGTCCTTCAAAAGTTCTATCGGACAAATCTATCAAACCTTTGATGGCACAGAACTTTATCCGAGTGTGGAGGAGAAAGCAGCTATGCTTCTCTATCTTGTCACTAAGAATCACTCGTTCAGCGATGGTAACAAGCGCATTGCAGCCACCCTCTTCCTATGGTTTATGAACAACAATGCCATCCTCTATCGCCCCGATGGCACCAAAAGAATTGCTGACAACACCCTCGTTGCCCTCACCCTAATGATTGCCGAGAGTAAAACAGAGGAAAAGGATATAATGGTAAAGGTAGTGGTGAATCTTATCAACCAAGCCAATTAACCCACTTTCCAATAACAACTTATGAAACTTTTAGCAAAAAAATAGGAGTATATCAAAAAATAATTCTTAACTTTGTCGTAAACATAAAGAACAAAGATAACAGTAAAAAGTATATCTATTTACCACCCCAAAAGTATAATTACAAACCAAAACATAATAACGTATGAAAAAGATTTTATCAGTACTAATGTTACTCTTGTTGTCTATATCAATATATGCACAACAAAATGTTACTAAGTTCTTAGGCATTCCTGTTGATGGATCCAAAGCTGCCATGATTCAAAAACTCAAAGCAAAGGGATTCACATACGATGCTATTAGTGGAAACCTTGAAGGAATATTTAATGGAGAAAAAGTGCATATTTCTATACTAACAAACAAAAATAAAGTATGGAGAATTGCTGTAATAGATCAAATAACTCGTGATGAAGGTCAAATAAAAATAAGATATAATCTTCTATGTCAGCAATTTGAAGATAATCCAAAGTACTTTCCGTTAGAAAAAATACAGAAGCTATCTGATAACGAAGATATCTCATACGAAATAAGTACACATCAAAAACAATATCAAGCAGTTTACTTACAATTACCACGTGAGGGAGCACAGAATCGAATAGTTTGGTTTACTATTGTAGAACGATATGGTAATTATCAAATTGTCATATATTATGATAATGAAAAAAATGATTCCCATGGAGAGGACTTATAACTATCATAGAACAGCATCTAATATAAGCAAATAAGCTACAGCTCTCACACCACATCGGTTTGAGAGCCATTCTTTTACCCTTTTACATACAAAATCTCAAATCTACCTGGCACATTACCATTGTAAATTATATTAAGCCCAGTGATAATTCCATGACATAGAACCACAAAAAAGCCATTCCCAACCCTTTTCAGAGCATAGGAATGGCTTTTAATTATTAATTAGTCCTCAGACTATTTTATCCAATCCACTTCACATAAGCGAAGTCCTGACGGTGTGGCAGGAGATCGTTCTTAGGATACATACGGACAGCGCACTTATAAGCACCTGCTTCTGTTGCATCGAAAGTAGCCTCGAAAGTATAGTGATTACCCTCAGTCTTCACCATCTTGAATGGGATTACCTTGTGGATGTTAACGTCATCAACTGGTGCATTCTTCAAGAATACAAGCTCAAGACCTACAGCATTGTTCAAGCCCTGCTCGTCGATAACGTAAGTAACCTTAATCTTATGACCTGTAGAAATATCCTGCAGTGCATCCTCGTCCTTAGAAACAACATAGATGCTGTCCCAACGCTCTGCTACAGACTCCTTCCAAAGAGCAATCTCTTTAGCAAGTTTATTGTCATTAGCTTCGAGCTTATGAGAACGCTTAGCCTGACTCTCATAGAACTTGTCATAGTAGTCATCAAGCTGACGCTTCATTGTATAGTGAGGAGCGATAGTTGCAATAGAGTTCTTTACAACCTTAACCCAATCCTCTGAGTAGCCATCTTGATTCTTATTGAAGTAGAGAGGAGCAATCTCATTCTCGAGAAGACCATAGATAGTAGCTGCATCAAGTTGGTCCTGATAGCCCTGATTCTGATAGGTACGCTTCTCTGGCAATGCCCAGCCAGCTCCCTCGCGGTAGCCTTCAACCCACCAGCCATCAAGTACTGAGAGGTTAACAACACCGTTCATTTCTGCTTTCTCACCAGATGTACCACTTGCCTCGAGTGGACGAGTTGGTGTGTTCATCCAGATATCAACACCAGAAACGAGACGACGAGCCAACTGCATATCGTAATCCTCAAGGAAGATAATCTTACCGAGGAACTGTGGCATACGTGAAATCTCAAAGATACGCTTGATAAGTCCCTGACCAGCGCCATCAGCAGGGTGTGCCTTACCTGAGAAGAAGAACAGAACTGGACGCTCTGGGTTGTTTACAATCTTCTCCAAACGCTCAAGGTCAGTGAAAAGCAAGTGTGCACGCTTATAAGTTGCAAAGCGACGACAGAAACCAATCATCAATGCGTTAGGATTAATACGCTCAAGGATAGAAACGACCTTAGCTGGGTCACCCTGGTTGCGGAGCCACTGCTTGGTGAACTTATCACGGATATACTTGATAAGTTTCTGCTTCAATGCCATACGTGTCTCCCAGATTTCTGAATCAGGAACATTATAGATTGCGTGCCAGATAGACTCATTACTCTGGTCGCTCATGAAGCTTTCATCGAAGTATTTATCGTAAACTTTGCGCCACTCTGTTGCTGTCCATGTTGGGAGGTGTACACCATTAGTAACATAACCTACAGCATTCTCTTCAGGGAAGTATCCCTTCCACAATGGAGCAAACATTTTCTGGCTTACCCAACCGTGAAGTTTTGACACACCATTGATTTCCTGACAGGTGTTACAAGCGAAGGTACTCATACAGAAACGCTCGCTGTGATCATCAGGATTGGTACGACCCATACCGATGAACTCATCCCACGAGATACCAAGTTTAGTAGGATAATCACCCATATACTTGCCGAAGAGTTCCTCGTCGAAGTAGTCGTGACCTGCTGGTACAGGAGTATGAACGGTATAAAGTGATGAGGCACGTACAAGCTCCATAGCTTGATTAAATGTCAAGCCACTCTCAATGTAGTCGCAAAGACGCTGAAGATTGCAAAGTGCCGCATGACCTTCATTGCAGTGATAGATATCCTTCTTGATACCCAATTTCTTCAAAGTAAGAATACCACCGATACCGAGCAGAATCTCTTGCTTCAAACGATTCTCCCAGTCACCACCATAGAGAGAGTGAGTGATAGGGCGGTCGAACTCTGAGTTCATATCGTTGTCTGTATCGAGCAAGTAAAGCTTAATACGACCAACGTTCACGCGCCAAACAAGTGCATGTACCTGATAGTTACGATAAGGTACATCAACAACAACCTGGTTACCGTTCTCATCGAGCTCACGCTCAATAGGAAGAGAGTTGAAGTTCTGTGCATCGTACTTAGCAATCTGCTGTCCATCCATAGAGAGGCTCTGTGTGAAGTAACCGAAACGATAGAGGAAACCCACAGCACAGAAGTCTACATTAGAGTCAGACGCCTCCTTAATGTAGTCACCTGCCAAGATACCAAGACCACCAGAATAGATCTTTAAGGCTTGGTTCAGACCAAATTCCATACAGAAGTAAGCAACTGACGCACGCTTATTATTAGGCTTTACATCCATGTAAGCACGGAACTTCTTGTAAACGTCACCCACTTGTTTCATGAGTTTCTTATCCTTTACAATCGCTTCCTTACGGTCATAACTAAGACGCTCTAGAAGTAGAACTGGGTTATGACCCACTTCCTCATAAAGAGTTTCGTCAAGTGCCTTAAACATGTTACGTGCTTCGTAATTCCACGCCCACCACATATTGTGAGCAATCTCATCAAGACATGCCAATTCTTTTGGCAAGGTTGACTTCACTGTAACCTCTTTCCACTGAGGTTCATTGGAATAATCTGACTTAATTTTCATAAATTCTCTTAGTTTTTGACTATTTATCGTTTATCGTTATTAAAGCAAGTATCAGTCATTACGTACTGCTGCTTTACGTAGAGCTATGTCGTATGCCTGCTCATAATAGCGAATGAACTCACTCCATAAGGCTTTATGTGAGAGCTTTTCCGCATTACGGCGACATTTATTTACGATTGAATTATTAAAGTTCGAGTAACGAACAACTGTATCCTTAATACCATCGGCCACTTCCGAATAATTGTAATCGGTGCGATGCAACACTTTCACTCCATCTTCTATTTCGCTATATGCGCCCTTCTCTGTATTTGCCCACAAGCCAAAGCCTGCAAGGTCAGTTGTAATACAAGGCACCTTAAACGCAACTGCTTCCAATGGAGTATAGCCCCAAGGCTCATAATAAGAAGGATAAACACAGAGATCATTCCCTAATACAAGATCGTAATAACTCATATTAAGAACACCATCATCGCCTGTAAGATAACAAGGCACAAAGATAAGTTTCACCTTGTCACCCTTTGCATTGCGAATACCAAGCGACTGTGCCATATTCATCACATTATCATGCTCCTGTTCGTTGAGCCAGTGCGTCAAGAGTGGCATATCAAGAGGAGTATCAAAGCTCTCTCCACTATTCAGACGTTCAATAAGGTCTTGTCGTGGACTATTTACCCATCCTGGCACTTCTATAAAGGCTACGACCTCTTTCTTTAGATTCTCATCAAAGCGCAATCTATTCATCGCTTCAATGAATACATCAATTCCTTTATTACGGAATTCATAACGCCCACTGGTTGAAACAATCAATGTATCATCGTTAAAATCAGAACCAGTAAGAGCATTTGCTACATCTAATAGACGCTTACGTGCTGCCTTACGCTTCTTTGTGAAGGTCGCACTCTTAGGAACAAAGTCATTCTCAAAGCCATTCGGAAGAACTATGTCTACAGGCTTCTCAAGCAATTCCTTACATTCCGTAGCTGTTATATCGCTCACCGTGGTAAAGCAATCAACATAATGGGCAGTCTGCTTTTCAATAGAATGCTTACTTTCCACATTCAGCTCCGAAGCCATCTGATCGCCATTATAAGCCCACAAATATTCGTATAATGGCTTATTATTACCAGCTATACTACGACCAATACAAGTGGCATGGGTTGTAAAGATGGATGCTATCTGGGGCATACGATGTTGAAGAACAAGCGCAGCAAAACCTGTTTGCCACTCGTTAGCATGGAAGATCACCTTATCTTTCTCACTAAGATAGAACTTATAGAAACTCTCTACAACAAGAGCCGTAGCGTAAGCAAACATTGCAGATTCGTCATAATCTCCATAGGCATGAAGACTATCAACATGATAATATTCCCATAGTTTACCATACAATTCATCTTTGTGAGCATAAGCCTCTCTAAAGTCAACAAGCATGGCGATGGGCTCACCAGGAATATCCCAACGACCAACCTTAACCTTTAGACCATCAGCCAATGCCTTTTGTTGCCAATCAGCAAAAAGATTATCATCTTGCTTGAAATAAGGAGATTGAGATTCATACCAACAATCTGGACCAAGGAATATCACATGATCCTTCATCCTGTCCTGTAATGTCTTTGCGCGAGTGGAAAGTACGGTATAGATACCTCCGACCTTATTACATACCTCCCAACTAGTTTCGAAAATATAATCCGGAAACAACATCTTTCCTCTTAAAAAATTTGATATATATCGCATACAAAGGTAATACAAAAAACATAGAAAACACAACTTTACCACTTACATTTTTAAACGCTACGAGTAAAATAACCACTAAATTGATTAACTTTGCATATATCAAACAATTAGAATTATGAAACATAGAATAGTTATTGTCGTATTAGTTCTGTTATCTATGGGACTCAACATGAATGCTCAAAACGTAACAGGAGAGGCAAAGAAGAGTGAAAGTCTAAAGAAAGAGGGACAAGATAGTATCTTCAAAGCTCATTTAGTGAATAATGAATATCAGGTTTGGTTAGATATCAACTTCTACGATAACAACATTATTGTACCACGCCAGGAGATATTCGGCAAAGTTCCCGGTTACTTCGGTGCAAAGCGTGATACCCGTAAATGGATTATCTCTGATGCAACCATTAAAGGCAAGAAAGCGATACTTACCATCATCAACGATTACGGAAGTGAAGACTTAAAAGCTGAATTGAAACGTAATACAGACGGAACTTACACGCTTACACGCTTAGAAGGAAGCATGATGAAGATTGTTGTTGACAATAAATGGGTAAAGATTCCAAAGGAACTCACCTTCAATTTCGTATATAAGACATCAAAGGGAACTTATTAGAGGCTTAATCACTCCAAAGGTTTTTACCATCTTCTTCCTCATCACAAAACTCGTCAAAGGGTAATTCCTTTGCAAGTTGATGTCCAGAGCCTCCATGATTATGACGTTGTGCTTCAGATGGCGAGCCCGAAAGAAGATAAAACTTATCAAAGTCGTGAAAGCATTTGATAGCTGGTCGGATATAGTTTTTCACTTTATTCATGTTATCAGAGTATATTAGTGATTTATTTCCTTAAATATTTCTTGCCATTGATGATAACGATTCCCTTATAATCTTTATCAACTCGCTGCCCTGATAGATTATAGATTGGACTTTCATCTATCGTCGTATCGAAATGCGGCTCATCATTTATACTTGTCGTCGTATCAAAACCAACAAAGCCTTTAACGCCTGCTGCGTTTTTATAAGGAAGGTATGCTTTGTGTGCCCCATTCTTAAAAGCCGCCCCAGTAGGATTCATCCAATAAAACCCATAACCTTGGTCACCATCCGTAAAAGCATAGTAAATGTCTCCGCTAGTTGTTTTAACTGGATGATCTGTTCCTCTCAACACATTGTCTTCGTCTTTTACTCCATCTTCATTTGTGACGACAAAGTTATAAGTATTAGGGGCTGCATTCAGTATCACAGCCGTTCCCCGAGGAAGAACCATACCTGCCACATATTCCTTACTTCTTTGTAACTTATCACCCACAAGCTTATAAGTTCTAGCAACAACACCATTGGGAA
Organism: Prevotella sp. 20925_1_30; assembly: GCF_041433025.1. Lineage (NCBI taxonomy): Bacteria > Pseudomonadati > Bacteroidota > Bacteroidia > Bacteroidales > Prevotellaceae > Prevotella > Prevotella sp. 20925_1_30. Next base: position 28,655 of record NZ_JAPWAR010000028.1, read on the forward strand.
TTATAAAAGCTCTGTCACCATAATACAAACTACAATAACGTGCATCCGAGACTTTCACGCTCACAGAAGAAGGCTTGTAAGTGACCTTTATCTTAACGATCTTGAACAGAGAACTACTCTTTGACACAAGAGTAATCTTTTGGCTCTCCCCTCTCCATATTCTGTATTTATCCAACTTTTCTGTAAAAAGATTACCACTTGTGTTATCAAGGTAATCAAATTCTATTTTCGTAATCGTCGCATCAACACAACTAAAAGTCAACGAGTTTCCATCATAGACCTTCAAGTAAGAGCGTTTGCTACTTTCCCGATAGAAAGTAGGGGCACTCTTGCCACTAACATCACCACGTTCAAAACGAAGAAAAATATCTTTATAACGAAGATTAGGAACTTCTTTATTATGCTCAAGAAACTTTATCTGTCCAAACACAAACTCAAGACTCTCCTCACGCACTTGTGCAGAACACGCAAGAGTAAAGAATAACATTAAAATAAGCGTATTGACACCCTTAGACATATTAGAAATAAGTTTAATTATACTTTAGGTACTCTGCCCCCCTTTACTATTAAGTTCAGGAGAAAAGCGGTGTAAAGGTAGCACTTTAAGAAGAAATATAAGAATAAAGTAAATTATTATTTACAAACAAAAGACAAACAGAGGAATACACTCTATAGCTTCAAAGATTTTACATACTAATTAATTTGCTCATAACACACCTGCATTCCCTTTCTTGACGAAACTCTCTATAACAAGTAGCACTATTAGATTATTAAAATCACTTCTACAAAACGAGTTATATCATGAGGGTACCTCCCCAATCTCTTCCATCACTCCACAAGACACTTAAAAAATTGTTCGCGAACTCTTCCCAAATTGTTCGCGAACAATTTTGATTTTGTTCGC
>NZ_JAPWAR010000029.1:0-24058 GCF_041433025.1 Prevotella sp. 20925_1_30
CTGATGGAGAGTAATTACAGAAATGCCATAGACAAGCCTTAAGATAGTTTTATTGACTTGCTTCAAACGTACCTCCATTCCTGATGAAACGTACCTCCATTTTCTGTAAAACGTATCTCTGTTTTTGATAAAACGTACCTCCGTTTTTAATAAAACGTACCTTGGTTTTTAGTGAAACGATAGTACTTTTTGTTTAAAACGATAGTACCTTTTATTTAGTTATAGGCTACAGGCGCATGATTCGTAGGTTATGAATTATATTTCTGTTCTCCGCCTAGTACAATTCGGCAATGTTACTAATGCGGTTTTTTCTCTGATAATCTTGTACTCATAGAGCTTTATGATAGGAAAAAAGTATAAGTATTTCTATGACATACTGATTTTTGTTTGTAATTAAATTGGGAAGAATTTGCCACAATTTTTTGAGTGTCTTGTAGATTGTAAAAGGTGGAAATATTAGTTCCCTAGAGAGCTTAGAATTGAATTGTATATATGTTATAGCCCTTATTTATAGATTTTATTTGTGGAAGGACTTTAGACGTAAGATGGTTCGTGCGTTTTATGAAAAAGAAGTAAGTAAACATTTGTAAGATTTCTAGTTAATCCTTACATTTGTATCAAAAGTTGTTCTATAGTCAGAAGTGGTATCTTTAGATGGAAAACCTAGTGTTGGATTTAGTTATGGAGTTTAAAGCAATGAAATGGAGATCGAGTATGTCTTTAATTTTATTACTTGCTGCAATGTTGTTTAGTAGCGGTATACCTAAGCAGGAGGTAATGGTTAGGAGAACTACCCCAAAGTCCCTAATAGTATCGAAAGATATACTTCAAATGTATGACAAGCAAATCAGGTCTTATTATTTGGATTTGAGGGAAGTGTCAGATGGTGGGATTCTCTCTTTTCCGAATAAAGCTCAAGTTGAATATACTGATGTTGCTGTTGAATTGCTGAACGTTGCACTTCGCAAGAGAGGCTTCTGCCCAGTTGATGATGAGTCAGCGCGAAATGCGATCTTAAAGTATTTCAATATTGATGTAACCCAGAGTAATTTTTCTTTAGGAAAGTTGCAGTTTAGAAAGTTTATCTTTAAGGGTGGTAACTATGCAGAGCGTATGCTACAAGCTAAGAGTATGCAATGTGACTCCTTTGATCAGCCTAATTACTTTTGGAAGTGCCTTATTTATATTCCAAAGTATAACTATCTTATGAGTGTGTCTCCTGTGATTGAAGATGCAGTCCGTATCGAAGGGTTGACAGATGAAGGCTCTGATAAGTTATATAAAGCGAAAGTGAGGCATGGGAAATTAGTTCTTAATCTCGTAGATGATAAGTATTTCTATGAGAATGAGTTTATCTTTCACGATAATAAGATTGCTTTTCAATGGTTAAAGAAACATGATGTAGAGTTTCTCACGAATTTATTTTATAATTATGGATACGATAAGAATGAGGATATTAACAGACTTGTAATGAATGAAATGTTATCGAAATACAAAGAGGAAAAGGAAGTCTATATGTTTGAAAATACCTTTGCTTGTAAGAATACGAAACATTCATCTGTTGGGATTCGAGAAGGATTGTTGAAAACTATCCTCAACCAACCAGTTAATGATGCACGTTATTTTGTATGGGGAAATCTTCTTCAGTCATATTTATCCCAATTCGTGTTGATGACTGAAGACGAACAACCTGAGTGGGTGAGTGCTTTCACGAAGCAAGACCGATTTCAAATAGTAGCTTATATCAGTTATTATCTTTATCAGTTAGGCGCTAAAGGCAGACAAGATTGGACATCGATTTTGGGTCATGAGCTTTATTATGAAGGCGCTTTCAGGTCTTATCTTGAGGAGAATAATTACTTAAATCTTCCAGACTATAAGAAGTTATGTGAGAGAGTTTATCATGAGTATGAAACAATGGTAAAATCGGGTGATAACTTAGAAGATGAGTAGTTATCTTATAAATCCAGCATATTTAGATATACCCAAGCTCGTTACTTTGAAAAAAATATTGAAAGCGGAGTTTGCTGGTTGGGATTAAATGGAGAGAAGAAAATGATACTCAATGAATCTTATCGTTTCAATTTGATCCTTTTTCATGAGCTTTTGGAAGTAATAATTATGAGATCTTCTCGTTATTAAAGTATGCAATGGACAGATAGGATCAGACAGGTAAAGATATTATTAGTTTTGGCAGCAATTTTTATTGCTGTTGCCTCTTTGCTGATCTCACATTCTTTGATACGTGATTTGGCGCAACAAGAAAGAAGTAAGATGGAGGTTTGGGCTGAAGCTATGAGGACATTGAGTGAAGCCGATGATAGTGCTGACCTGAGTTTAGTATTAAAAGTTTTAGATGAGAATAATACGATACCTGTGGTTGTTCTGGGCAAGGATGGTATGGTCACGGAGTATCGAAATGTGAAAATCAGTGCTAGTAATAAATCTGATAGTGTGAAATATGTAAATAAAGTAGCACAGCAGATGAAGGCCGCGGGGCAAGTTATTCGAATACCATTGGCAAATAATCATAATGATTATATAGAAGTTTGCTATGATGAATCACTCATGTTGAGACGAATAGCTATTTATCCTTATATTCAGTTAGGTGTTGTAATGCTTTTTGTTGTTGTTGCTATATTCGCATTATTGACATCTAAAAGGGCGGAACAGAATAAGGTTTGGGTAGGTTTAAGTAAGGAAACAGCCCATCAGTTGGGTACTCCTATATCCTCTTTAATGGCGTGGTTAGCTATTTTGAAGGAGACATATCCCAATGATAAATTACTCCCAGAATTAGATAAGGACGTGCAGAGATTACAGCTTGTTGCAGATCGCTTTTCTAAGATAGGTTCTATTCCTGAACCTGTCCCAGCTAGTATGAATGAGGTCTTAGACCATGTAGTTGACTATATGGATCGTCGCACTTCTAAGAAAATACAGATGATAGCAGATTTACCTGACGAAGACATTATAATAAAAATGAATGCTTCGTTATTTGAATGGGTCATAGAGAATCTTTGTAAGAATGCTGTGGATGCGATGGGAGGGGAATGTGGACAAATAGTCCTTCATCTTGAACAACTTGATAATAAAGTTGTTGTTGAAATTTCAGATACTGGTAAAGGTATAAAGAAAAAGAATATTAAGAACGTATTCCGTCCAGGTTTTACAACAAAACAGCGCGGTTGGGGACTTGGATTAAGTCTTGCTAAACGTATAGTTGAAGATTATCATCATGGTAAGATCTTTGTGAAAAGCTCGGAGTTAGGGAAAGGAACTACGTTTAGAATTGAATTGAAGAAGGATTAGGAAATCCTCTTTTAATATTTAGACGTGTGACTTCTATAATGCTATTATAGCTAGATATTAGTGATAAAGTGTATATCCTTTCTATGAGGCGTTACTCTTATCTACGTTTACTTTTTTACTTATAATTTGCTTATAATCAGAAAAATATTCGTAACTTTGCAACCCGATTATGGACTTAGAAACCCTTAAAATCGACTTGAAAGGTCTTAATGAAGGTGCTAATCACCTTGAGTTTGACCTTGATGACACTTACTTTAAGGCAGTTGAAGCTCCTGAAGTGAGTCAGGGGAAAGTGCGTGTTTTATTGGATATTATGCGTACAGGAAATGATTTCTTTACCCTGGACTTCCATGAGACAGGCGTGGTAATGGTTCCATGTGATATCTGTCTTGACTTAATGGAGCAGCCCATAGAGACAACACAACGTCTCGAAGTGAAATTAGGAACAGAAAACTCAGAAGAGGAAGACCTTGTAATGGTGGCCGAGGACGAAGGAATACTCGATATTACATGGTACCTCTACGAATTCATAGCTCTCGCAATCCCTATCAGGCATGTGCATGCACCTGGAAAATGCAACTCTGCCATGATACGTACTCTTGAAGAGTACTCTGCCACCCGAAGTGGTCAGGAGGAAGACGAAACTCCGATGGATCCGCGCTGGGAAGCTCTATTAAAATTGAAAGAATAATATATTAAACGTTTAAAGAATTATGGCACATCCAAAAAGAAGACAGTCAAAGACTCGTACACTCAAGAGAAGAACTCACGATAAGGCAGTAGCTCCTACATTGGCAGTATGCCCTAATTGTGGTGCTTATTATGTTTACCACACAGTTTGCCCTACTTGTGGTTACTATCGTGGTAAAGTTGCTGTCGTAAAGGAAACAGCTGAATAAATATGAGTAAAATCAATGCGATCATAACGGGTGTCGCAGGTTACGTGCCAGACTATGTCCTCAACAATGAGGAATTGTCGCGCATGGTTGATACCAATGATGAGTGGATTACCACACGTACTGGTATTAAGGAGCGCAGAATCCTGACAGAGGAGGGACTTGGTACTTCTTATATGGCTCGAAAGGCTGCTAAGCTTCTGATGAAGAAGACTGGTGCAGACCCAGACAGCATTGATGCTGTTATTGTAGCCACTACGACCCCTGATTATCCTCATCCTTCTACAGCATCAATTGTATTAGGAAAGTTAGGTTTGAAGAATGCTTTCGCATTTGACTTTGCTGCAGCTTGCTGTGGTTTCATGTATGCATTTGATGTAGCCTGCAACATGATTCAAAGCGGTCGCCATAAGCGTATTATCGTTATTGGTGCAGATAAGATGTCGTCAATTACTGATTATCGTGATCGTGCGACATGTCCGCTTTTCGGTGATGGTGCAGGTGCTGTTATGGTTGAAGGTACAGAAGAGGAGGGAATCGGTTTGATAGATTCTTATCATCGCACAGATGGTAAGGGACTTCCTTTCTTGCATGTTAAGGCAGGCGGTTCTGTATGTCCTTCATCTCGTTTTACGGTAGACCATCGTTTGCATTATACCTATCAAGAAGGTCGCACAGTCTTCCGCTATGCTGTAACAGCAATGGGTGATGATTGTGCAGCATTGCTTGAGCGTAATGGTTTGACACAGAATGACGTTGATTACGTTGTTTGTCATCAAGCTAACTTACGAATCATAGAAGCAGTCGCAAAGCGTATTGGCGTTCCAATGGAGAAGGTATTGGTAAATATCCAGCGATATGGTAATACCAGTGCAGCCTGCATGCCTCTCGTTCTTTGGGATTTTGAGTCACAGCTAAAGAAAGGTGATAACATCATCTTTACGGCATTCGGAGCTGGTTTCGTTAATGGTGCTTCTTATTATAAGTGGGCATACGACGGAAATTCAGCAGCGGTTAAGAAATAAGACTCTAAGTTATCATATAATAAAAACGCATCTTTCTTTTCCTATAAGATTGATGCGTTTTTTTAGAAGTAACCATTATGCACAAAGCAGGATTCGTAAACATTGTTGGCAACCCGAACGTTGGTAAGAGCACACTAATGAATCAGCTCGTTGGTGAGAAACTTAGTATTGCTACCTTTAAGGCACAGACAACACGTCACCGCATTATGGGTATTGTTAATACGGACGATTCTCAGATTGTGTTCTCTGATACGCCAGGCGTATTGAAGCCTAATTATAAGATGCAGGAGATGATGCTTCAGTTTTCTGAATCAGCCTTAGCTGATGCTGACATCCTACTCTATGTGACAGATGTTGTTGAAGACCCAGAGAAGAATATGGACTTCTTGGAGAAAGTCTCAAAGATGACAATCCCTGTCATTCTGCTTATTAACAAGATAGATGAGAGCGACCAGAAGAAACTTGGCGACCTTGTGGGACGGTGGCATAAGTTACTCCCGAATGCTGAAATACTCCCTATCTCTGCAAAGAATAAGTTTGGTACAGACATCTTAATGAAACGTATTCATGAGTTGTTACCAGATAGTCCTGCGTTCTTTGATAAAGACCAATTGACGGACAAGCCAGCCCGATTCTTTGTGTCGGAGATTATCCGTGAAAAGATACTCCGTTACTATGATAAGGAGGTTCCTTACTCTGTTGAGGTTGTTGTTGAGCGTTTTAAGGAAGACGATCGACAGATTCATATCAATGCTATCATTTATGTGGAACGTAGCAGTCAGAAGGGTATAATCATCGGTCATCAGGGTATGGCACTGAAGAAAGTCTCAACAGAAGCACGAAAGAGTCTCGAGCGTTTCTTTGATAAGAAGGTATTCCTAGAAACCTTTGTTAAGGTTGATAAGGATTGGCGTAACTCTCAGAAGGAATTGAATAACTTTGGGTATAATCCAGAGTAAAAGCCCCCTCCGACTCCAGTGAAAGGGGGAGAGAGCCTAACGGGATAGGCTGGGGAGAGATTTTATTAGCCTTATTGGGCTAATAAGGCTAATAAGGCTCATTGGGCTAATACAAAGCTAATAGCTTCCTTGATAATAAGAAAATAAATCGCCCTGACTGCTTAGTAGGGCACACTCTCACACAATGTGAGGGCTGGGGAAAGGTCATCCTCGGCAAATATTCATCGGATGCCTGACCATATCCGGCGCCTTTTCATAATTTATTTATCAGTGTTAGAACTGAGTTATGAGGAGGGAAAAGACCAATATTAATGGCAAATTTAGTAGCTATTGTGGGACGCCCTAACGTTGGTAAGTCCACTCTTTTTAATCGTTTGACCCAAACTCGTCATGCTATTGTGAGCGATACGGCAGGCACAACGCGCGATCGTCAGTATGGTAAATGTCAGTGGAATGGACGCGAGTTTTCCGTTGTTGATACGGGTGGATGGGTTGTTAAATCGGATGATATATTTGAGGATGCAATCCGTAAGCAAGTACTCGTTGCTACGGAAGAGGCCGACCTCGTCCTGTTCTTAGTGGATACTGAGACGGGTGTTACTGATTGGGATGAAGATGTTGCTATGATTCTTCGTCGCACGAAACTTCCCGTATTGCTCGTTGCTAATAAGGTGGATAATAGCGGCGAATATTACCAGGCTGCTGAGTTTTACAAGCTCGGTCTAGGTGATCCTATATGTATTAGTGCCGCAACAGGTGGCGGTACAGGCGACTTGCTGGACACACTTCTTGAGAAGTTGAAAGACGCACCTGATGAGACAATCGATCAGGACATCCCACGCTTCGCCGTCGTTGGTCGACCTAATGCAGGCAAGTCAAGTATTATTAATGCCTTCATTGGTGAGGATCGTAACATTGTGACAGAGATAGCAGGAACCACACGTGATAGTATTTATACACGCTATACAAAGTTCGGTTTCGACTTCTATCTTGTAGATACTGCGGGTATCCGTCGTAAGAATAAGGTAACGGAAGACCTAGAGTTCTATAGCGTAATGCGTTCCATCCGAAGCATAGAGAATGCCGATGTATGTATTCTTATGTTGGATGCCACACGTGGTATTGAGTCGCAAGACATGAATATCTTCCAACTGATCCAGCGTAATAATAAGAGTTTGGTTGTTGTGGTCAATAAGTGGGACTTGGTGCCAGATAAGGACCAAAAGGTCATCGACACCTTCGTCAATGCAATCCGTAGTCGTATGGCTCCATTTGTTGACTTCCCAATTATCTTCGCATCGGCTCTCACCAAGCAGCGCATCTTTAAGGTGTTAGAGACCGCTAAGGAGGTGTATCAGAATCGTAAGGCTCACATAGGTACAACCAAACTGAATGAGGTCATGTTGCCTATCATAGAGGCAACCCCACCACAGTCAGTCAAGGGTAAGTATATCAAGATAAAGTATTGTTCACAACTGCCGAACACGCAAATCCCATCCTTTGTCTTCTATGCGAACCTCCCACAATATGTTAAGGAGCAGTATCGTCGATTCTTAGAAAATAAGTTACGTGAGAATTGGAACCTACATGGTTGCCCCATAAATGTATTCATCCGTCAAAAGTAATAGATAAGTTGTCTATGTCAATGAAGCAGGTTTCATCATGTCTTCTCATTGTTGTAACGTTACTGTTAGCAGCTTGCGGCGGGAAGAAACAGGATATTGATCAAGGAAAGCTAGCAGCCAAAGCGGCAAAGCACTATTATGAGCAACTCCTAAAAGGCGATTACGAGGCGTTCCTCAATAATGAGAATCGTACCAATAACCTGCCTGATGGCTACAGAAAGCAGCTATTGCTCAATCTTAAGCAGTTTGTGACTCAGCAAGATAGTCTGCATCATGGTATCGATTCCATATCCTTAGGTGCATCCAACTTCTCAGCTAAAGATAACACAGCTAGCGTATTCCTCCTCTTCCATTATGGTGATAAAACCACAGAACAAGTGGTTGTGCCGATGGTGAAAGAGCGTGGGAAATGGATTCTGAGATAATCGTCTTACTATCTTATAAATGAGGATCTACTGGCAAGTATATCCTCTTTTTTATGCTCCTTCATACGGGAGGTGACTCCCTAACACACTTGCCTCATCCTGATTTTACCCTAGATTTCGCACCGCAACATCCACTTTTTGTCTGCGTTAGACGCCTATGTTCTTGCGATCCTATGCTGATTTCGTATTCAATTCATACGTATCTTATATTATTTGCGTGCGTATCTCGCATTTGTGGAACACGTATGTTTTTATATTATCTAAGTGTGATAAAGTATTATCTAAGTCTGATAATTAATTATCTAAGCGTGATAAAACTTTATCACACTTAGATAATACAATTAGATACGTTCAAAAACAATGCAGAACACGCAGAAAAACAATGCGGAATAGGTTGGGAACTAATGCGGAATGCGTTAGAAAACAATGTGGGATAGGCTTGTAAGCAATAAGAGATACGCTGGCAACTAATCCTTGAAAAGGAAGAAAAGTAGAAGTTGGTGTAAACTGACTGATAATGAGCAAGAAATGGAGTTATTTGCATAATACTGCACAATTCGTAAAGAGTAGGAATATGCAGATTTAGGCAGAAGTTCAGTTACCAAAGCGTTACCCGATTTCGTCATAGGTAACGATGGAGTAATGTTCGGTAACTGAATTATTTTCGCTCGTGTGGCTGTTGCTGCGGTCGGCAGTTTTCTGCATAAGTGAGGAACGCTTTAATTCGGGTAACTTTGCCCATAAAAATTAAAGCGTATGAAACAAGAGAAAATGAAGGTGTTGCTCTACCTCAAAAAGAGCGGTCTTGACAAGTCGGGCAAGGCTCCCATCATGGGACGTATTACACTTGGAAGGAGTATTGCACAGTTCAGTTGTAAACTCTCCTGCAACCCCGACTTGTGGAATCCACGAGAGAGCAGAATGGACGGCAAGAGTCGTGAGGCGGTGGAGATAAATGGTAAATTGGAAAATCTACTGTTGTCTGTTCAGTCGGCTTATCAATCTCTGCTATCCAAAGGTTGCCCATTTGATGCAGCCGATGTGAAAGAGCTGTTCCAAGGGAGCGTACAGACACGATGCATGCTCATTGAAAGGCTGGATATGCTCATTAAGGAGAAGGAAAACCATGTTGGTATCGACATCAAGAAAGGAGCCATACACGGCTATTACTCTACCCGAATTCATTTGCAGAAGTTTATTCAACGGAAGTACAAGGTAACAGACTTGGCTTTCTCACAGCTCACAGAGAACTTTATCTATGAGTTTGGGCAGTATTTCTTAGGTGAGTGCGGTTTTCAAGAAAGCACATTCTATAATGCAGCCATGCATTTGAAGACGGTATGCAGGTTGGCTTATCGTGAGGGATTGGCTGATGTTCTTCTATTTGACAAAGCTAAAATCAGCAAGGGCGACAAGAGACTGCCCAAAGCATTGGACAAGGAAGCATTAGACAAATTGAAGGCTCTCAACTTTGAGGACTTGGAGGAGGATATGGAAACGGCAAGGGATATTTTCCTCTTTGCCTGTTATACAGGTGCTGCTTATTGTGATTTGATGGGACTTGGCAAGAAGCATCTTTTCCGTGATGACGAGGGGAGTTTATGGTTAAAGTTCAACCGCCACAAGACAGGTGTACTATGCCGTGTCAAACTGCTGCCCCAAGCCATACGGCTGATGGAGAAGCTCTACAGCGAAGAAAGGGAAGCATTGCTCCCTTTCATGGGATATGCTACTTACCAATCATACTTGAAAGCCCTACGGCTTCGTGTGGGTATCTTGTTTTCCTTTACCACGCATACCGCAAGACACACCTTTGCCACGCTTATCACGCTTGAGCAGGGCGTGCCTATTGAGACGGTGAGCAAGATGCTGGGACATTCGAACATAAGCATGACTGAACGCTATGCAAAGGTCACACCCCAAAAACTCTTTGAGGAGTTTAATCGTTTCCTTTCTTTCACAGAGGATATGCAGATGAGTATTTAGCAATAGACATATTAAAACTAAAATCATTATGAGAAGTACATTCAAGATACTGTTCTATATCAACAGACAGAAAACTAAGACAGACGGCAATACCGCCATTCTCTGCCGTATCACCATCGATGGAAAGAACACAACTATTCGCACAGGCGAAGAGTGCAATCCCTCCGAGTGGAACACCAAACAGGGTTTAACAACCAATAAGAAGACCAACCAAAGAATCAATGAGTTCAGGGAATTGATAGAAAAAACCTATCGGGACATACTGACGAGGGAAGGAGTGGTAAGTGTGGAACTTATCAAGAACCGCTTACAAGGCATTGCCACTAATCCGACAACGCTCCTTGCCATGAGTAAGGCAGAATTGCAATCCGTCAAGGAGAGCGTAGGCAGTTCAAGGGCAGAGGGAACTTATCTGAATCTGTTCTATTCTGACAGAAATCTCCGTGAATTTGTCGAAAACAAAGGAATGCAGGACATACCCATCGGAGCCATTACAGAGAACTTGTTCGAGGAATACCGCTTCTTTCTCAAAAAGCGTGGACTGAAAGCATCCACCATCAACAGCAACCTCTGCTGGTTGAGCCGACTGATGTTCCGTGCGGTCAGCAAGAGGATTATCCGCTGCAATCCGTTTGAGAATGCCAAGTATGAAAAGGAGGAAAAGAAGATACGTTTTCTGCAAAAGAGCGATGTGATGAAACTTATGGCAATGAAGATGAACGACAAGGAAACAGAGTTGGCAAGACAGATGTTCATCTTTTCCTGCTTTACAGGCTTGGCTATCTCAGACATGGAGAATTTAGAAAACAAGCATATCCAAACGACAGCTGACGGACAGAAGTATATCCGCAAGGAGCGCCAGAAGACCAAGGTTGAGTTGATCGTGCCGTTACATCCCATAGCGGAAGCCATCATCAGTCATTGTCGGAAAGAGCAGGAAAGAAGCGAGGAACAGCAGACGGTGAAAAAAAAAGATGCCCACCTTGTCTTTCACCGTAATTGCAGCCGTAGTGTCATGGATACCAGACTGAGCATCGTGGAAAGGCATGCGGTATCCGCCAAAGACTTTCCTACCACATGGCTCGCCACACCTTCGGTACGATGAGTCTGAACGCAGGTATCCCTATCGAGAGTATAGCCAAGATGATGGGACACGCCTCCATATCAAGCACGCAGATTTATGCGCAGGTAACGGACAACAAGATTTCGGAGGATATGGACAGGCTTATAGCCAAGTACAAGGCGAAGGACAAGACTACCGTAAATGCAGATGTGGAAGCAGCGACAGACACAAAGACAATCCCGCTTGTTGTCAATTCAAATGGCAGAAAGGAGGAAACGGCATGAATACGAACTATAAACTAAGAACTATGACTAGCACGGAGAATCATCGCAGTTATTTTGATTGGGGCTGCAATATGCAGATTGTCCGCAAGGGAATCGGAGACATAGCCATGACAGAGGGAGAACTTACAAGGTTCTTCGGAGTAACGTGGAGAAAACTTAATCATGGGTTGCAAACACTTATGAAATCCTCCACCTTGCATCCCGATGAGAGGGGTGCAAGTGAAGAGCCTATTTTTATCAGCAGACAATTGAAAGGCTATGCGCCACTCTATCCGCTTCCTATCATCATTGCCCTGTCCTTTCTGTTGGACAGCACGGAAGCGCATTTGTTCAGAAAGTACGTCTGTCAGAAGTTGCAGAAATCAGCATCCATGATAACACCGATATTCCTGATAGGCAACACGCATAATTGATGATAATACTTCCTTTTTCTTTCACCGATTATATCTTACTACATTACTACAATAAGAGTTAAAGCGGTGAAAGAAAATGGATTACGGCGTAGTTAGGAGATGAAATAACTATTACTACCAATTGGCTACATTCTACTCCTGTAAAATGTATTGTATATAAAGTAATGCAGCAAAAAACTGATTGTAAAACAATTTAAGAATAAAACTTGTGTTTTTTCAAATAGTTTGTTATCTTTGTAAGCAATATATTGTAATGAAATGTCAAACAATGAACAAACAAGCGTTAGGAATCGCTTAAAAATTGTCCTTGTTGAACAGGGAAGAACGAACAGATGGCTTGCAGAGCAATTGGGTAAGACGGAGCATACTGTTTCTCGTTGGTGTCAAAACAAAACACAGCCAACAATTGCCATATTGGGACAAATCGCACAGATTCTGGATGTGGATGTAAGATTATTGATTAAATCAACAAAAGATTAAACCAATGGAAACTAATTTCTTTACGAATGAGAATCAAAATACACTTTTAGAGAAAATAGAAGGTGTATTCAAATATAAGAAAGTACATTTTTTTGATGTACTTGTTGGCTATTTCCGTGCTTCTGGTTACTTTAAGATTAGGAAGTTTATAGAGCAAACACCGAAGATAAGGTTTCTTGTAGGCATTAATGTTGATAAGCTTACGGCTCAAGCTAACCAGCAAGGACTCCTGTTTAATCCAGATGAAGGGCAAGCACAAGAAGAATTCTTTCATGAATTGAAAAAGAATATTCAAGAAGCTCGGTATGATAAGGATGTAGAGGAAGGGATGTGCCAATTTATAAAAGATATCATGTCAGGAAAAATAGAAATGCGCATTCATCCTAAACAAAATATCCATGCTAAACTTTATATATTTAGGGAAGAGATATATCATCCGCACGGATATGGCTCGGTCATTACAGGCTCAAGTAATTTGACTGATGCAGGACTTGAAAAGAATTTTGAGTTTAATGTTGAGTTGCGTTATGATGATGATATCCAATTTGCTACCGAAACATTCGAACGTTTGTGGAAAGAGTCTGTAGAGATAGACTTGACGCATATAGAAACGATAAAAAATGAGTCATACTTGAATCCTAACTTCACACCTTATGAAGTATATTTGAAGTTTTTATTGGAATATTTTGGGAAACGTATAGATTTCGATCCTAATTCCTTATCTGAGTTACCAAAAGGTTTTAAGAGACTATCTTATCAAGTTGATGCTGTAAATGATGGATTTTCCAAGATGATGAAACATAATGGTTTTTTCCTGTCTGATGTCGTCGGATTAGGAAAAACTGTTGTTGCGGCTTTAATAGCTAAGAAATTTTTCTATGCCAATGATTTCCCAGCATACCATTCTCATGTATTGGTCATCGTCCCACCTGCTTTACAAGAGAGTTGGGAGGAAACCCTGTCTAAATTCAAGGTAGATAATTACAGGATTGTTACAAATGGAAGTATAAGCAAAATAAAAGACGCGTCTCTCTACGACTTAATCATAGTTGATGAGGCCCATAAGTTCCGTACAGACACTGCTTCTATGTATAACGAACTGCAGAAGTTATGCAAGACTCCTTGCTGCCATCATCATGCGGATGGAACCTTATATAGTAAGAAGGTAATTCTCGTCTCAGCAACACCGTTGAACAATAAGCCAGAAGATATAGCCAATCTTGTATATCTGTTTCAGGACTCGAAAGATAGTACACTCGAGGAAGGAAACCTACAACGTTTCTTCAGAGAGCAGATAGATGCTTATAAGAAGGTAAAAGGAGAAAAAGACAGCAGAATCATAGCAATTAAAATTAGAGACATTTACGAGAAGATACGTGTAAAAGTTGTAGAACCATTGATGGTACGTCGCACCCGCACAGACCTTTTAGAGAATGAAGCATACAAGATTGATTTAGACACACAAGGTGTTGCATTCCCCAAGGTTCATCAACCACAGCCACTATATTATAAATTAGATAAGCAGTTGAACGAACTTTATGACAAGACCATCAAGGTGTTGAGCGATGAGAAGGAGGGTCTGACTTATTTCAGATATCAAGCCATTAAATATCTTAATAAGGAAAAGAAAAAGAAATACAAAAAGGCCGATATGATTTCCGTTCAGTTGGCAAAGATTATGAAAACCTTACTTGTGAAGCGGTTAGATAGTAGTTTTTATGCTTTCAAACAATCACTAAAACGATACTATCAGTCAAACTGTGTCATGCTCAAGATGTTTGAAAATAGAAGGATTTATATTGCGCCTAAGCTAAAGGTTAATGAACTCCTAAGCGAAGGCAAAGAGGAGGAGTTGATAAAACTAATTGAACAATCCCCTTACAATGATTCCACAATAGATGTCTATACACCAGAAGACTTTGTCAAACCTATTTATTTAGATGGGTTGAAACACGATAATGCTGTATTGGAAGATTTGGTAACTGAATGGGATAAGATAAACTATGACCCCAAACTGGATGTATTTCTTGACAAACTAAAAAATCAATTGTTTGACAAGTCCATTAATCGTGAGGGGAAATTAGTAGTTTTCTCAGAAAGTAAAGAAACAACAGACTATCTATTGAAAGAGTTAGAAAAACAAGGATATGACAAGGTCTTATCGGTTGAAAGCAGCAACCGTACAGAAAAGATGCCTTTAGTAAGTGCAAACTTCGATGCAAATTATAAAGGATATAAGAAAGATAATTACAACATTGTGCTGACAACAGAAGTGCTAGCTGAAGGTGTCAACTTGCATCGAGCCAATGTGATCGTTAATTATGACACGCCATGGAACTCTACACGT
Source organism: Prevotella sp. 20925_1_30 (assembly GCF_041433025.1). Taxonomy (NCBI): domain Bacteria; kingdom Pseudomonadati; phylum Bacteroidota; class Bacteroidia; order Bacteroidales; family Prevotellaceae; genus Prevotella; species Prevotella sp. 20925_1_30. Next base: position 14,816 of record NZ_JAPWAR010000029.1, read on the forward strand.
CTAATGCAACGTATTGGGCGAGTGAACCGTATAGGGAGTACTGCAAAGGATGTTTATATTTACAATTTCTTCCCTACGAAAGAAGTAAATAATGATATAGAACTTGAAAACAAAGCCAAGATGAAGCTCTTTGCTTTTCATGCTGCTTTAGGAGAGGATAGTCAAATATATTCAGAAGAGGAAAATCCAGAGAGTTTTGGCTTGTTTGATAAGAACCTTGAAGAAGAACGCGACGAGAAGTTAGGCTATCTGATGTGGTTAAGAAAGCAAAAGGAGGAGCATCCCGATTTGTTGAGAGCCATAGAGAAAATGCCTTTGCGTGCTCGGGTTGGTAGAATTGCTACCAATGCAGACCACTCAACATTGGTGTTTATTCGTAACGAAAAACGAGATGCTTTCACGCTTATCCATAAAGATGGAAGATTGGAAGAACTTACTTTTCTTGAGGCAGTTAAGATGTTTAAGGCTGATGTTGACGAAAAGGCTATTCCGCTACATGAACTTCATTATTCCCAAGTAGGGAAAGCTCTTGATTTCTTTTCGGAGAGAGCTGAGGCAGAAAAGGGGAATACGCTAAAAGTAAACCCAACACAAGGACCTAACGAGAAGAGAGCAATAGCCTATTTGGATAGCTTTCTTACGATTCCAAATATTGATGCAAAGGAGGCAGAGTTAATTCGACAAGCGAAGAGGGCGATTACGACGGGTCGGTTCCAACAGTTGCAGCGAAAGGTGAACAAACTGAAAACTATAACAAAGAAAACCCCTGTTAAACGCTCTGTTCTTCTTGAACAGATGATACAAATCCTGTCATCTTATCCTTTGGTAACAGAGCAAAATACGGCTCCTGTTAATGTTACGCTAGATGGGCAGCAACGGAGAGAGTTGTTTAATCCTGAAGTTATCATTTCTGAAAGCTTCTGTTCTTGATGGAGTATGAATGAGACAAATCGTATAGAATACAAGTTATGGCTTACCCCTGATTTGGATATAGAGAAGGAAGTGATAGCCTTCCTGAACTACAAGGAAGGTGGCTACATATATATAGGTGTAGATAAAGATGGAAATACAGTAGGAGTAGATGATGTTGATACTTGTATGTTACAGCTAAAGGATCGTATCAAAAATAATATCTCACCCTCAGTTATGGGGCTTTTTGATATATCAGAAGAAGAACGGAACGGCTGTCCCATTGTAAAGATAACGATTGCAAGTGGCATTGAGAAACCTTATTTCAAGTCCAAGTATGGTATGACTTCCAAAGGGACATTCATTCGGATAGGTACTTCTGCTGAGCCTATGCAGCAACAGCAAATTGACAGACTGTTTGCGATGCGAACACGAAACTCCATTGGAAAGATTATCTCTAACAGACAGGATTTATCTTTCGAACAGCTTCGTATTTATTATGACGAGCGAGGCAAACGACTTAACGATAACTTCAAACGTAGCTTGGAACTGTTGACAGAGAATGATAAGCTTAACTATGTTGCTTATTTGTTAGCTGATGAGAATAACAACTCTATAAAACTTGCTAAATACTCAAGCCTTGATAGATGTGAGCTAATAGAAAATAATGAATATGGATACTGTTCGTTAATTAAGGCAACAAAGAGTATCTTGGCAAAATTAGATATAGAGAATAAAGTCTTTGCAACTATCACACCTGCAGAACGCACAGAGTATCCTTTATGGGATAAGATAGCTTTGCGTGAAGCAGTTGTCAATGCCATTGTACATAATGACTATTCATTTGAGGTGCCACCCAAGTTTGAAATCTTCCCAGATCGCATTGAGATTACGTCTGCGGGACGGTTGCCAGAGTCATTGAGTCGTGAAGAATTCTTTAATGGCATTTCCATTCCACGCAATAAAGAGTTAATGCGTGTCTATAGAGACCTGGAGTTAGTAGAGTCTTTGGGGTCTGGAGTTCCTCGCATACTCAGAGCCTATGGTGCAGAGTGCTTCGTCTTTACAGACAACTTTATACGTATTACTTTCCCAATCTCTAAGAAGTATCAACGACAGTATACCACTAATGACGTGGAAGATAGTGTACAAGTTAGTTTGCAACTTAAATATTTGATAATCAGTATAAATAAGCAGATACTATCTGTTGATGAGATACTGCAAGTGTATAAGCAAGTGTATAAGCAAATGTATAAGTCTCATTGGTATTTTAAAAAGAAATTCATTCTCCCAGCTATGCAGCAAGGCTGGATAGAGATGCTATACTCCGATAAGCCCAATCACCCCCAACAAAAGTACAAACTTACGGAAAAGGGATTGCTATTACTTAATACTGTCATTCAACAAAACGAACAAAAATAAAGAAGATATATGGATAAAGCTGAACTAAAAAATAAATTGAAAGAGAATTTCAATCTTGAAGCATGGAAAACCATTCTTGGGAGAATGTTTCATAAGATTGACTATCTTTCTATCCCAAACGCCATAGAAGACAAGTCTGTAAAAAGCGGCGGACAAATAGGAACGATACGTCTTGATGACAACCGTTCGTTGGCACTCTTTGTCATAGAAGTTGCCGACAATATTGACATTGCCCACAATAGAAAAGGACTACGCAATATAGCCATAAGATATATTGACCAAGACATCATCCATGGAATATTGGTTTTCTATTATTCAAGGAAACAGACTGACTATCGCCTCACCTTTGTTTCAAAGACTACTGTACTCAATGAGGCGGGAGAGTTTCAAACAAAAGAAACAGCCCCTAAACGCTACACATTCCTATTGGGCGGAAATGAACCATGTACTACCGCAGCCATCCGTTTATATGAATTAGTGAAGAAAGAGAACGTTCTGTTATCGGATGTTACCGATGCTTTCTCCGTAGAACGACTCAACAAGGACTTCTTCAAAGGGTATAAAGACCGCTATAAGAAGTTCTGTGATTTCCTTACAGGAAATGCAAAGGACAATCGCGACTATGTGAAAAAACTACTCGGTCGTCTCGTCTTCCTGCAATTTTTGCAGAAAAAAGGCTGGATGGGCGTACCTGCAAGTAGCAAAGCATGGGAAGGTGGTGACAAAGCATATATGCAAAAACTTGTTGAGCATTATAAGGACAACGACAGATTATTGAGCGATGTGCTGGAACCGCTTTTCTTCAATACGCTTAATGAAGCCAGGCCCGATGACATTGCCAATTCTCGTCTTGGCGACAATATCAAGATACCTTACCTGAATGGCGGTCTTTTTGACAAAGATGCTTTGGACAATAGGGATATAGATTTTCCTTACTCCTATTTTCAAGAACTGATGGAATTCTTTTCAGAATACAATTTCACCATCGACGAAAACGATCCCGATGATGCAGAAGTGGGTATCGACCCAGAGATGTTGGGACATATCTTCGAGAACCTGTTGGAAGACAACAAGGACAAGGGAGCATTCTATACGCCAAAGGAAATAGTCCAGTATATGTGCCGTGAAACCATTGTGCAGTATCTGAAATCTCATGTTGCTGAACAATTATACTCGTCTGTCGAAACTCTGATTAAGCAGGGAGTTGTTGATGTGAAACTTCAAAACAAGACCAATGCCAATGAGGTATACAATCTGCTCAAAACTGTAAAGGTGTGCGACCCTGCCATTGGTTCCGGTGCCTTTCCTATGGGCGTACTCAATGTACTCTATCATGCCCGTATGCAGCTCTACGGTTTTCTGAAGTCCCTGGAAGATTTCTCTCATGCAAAGGTAAAACGCGACATTATACAGAATAACATCTTTGGAGTGGATATAGAGCAGGGTGCGGTAGATATAGCCCGCCTCCGCTTCTGGTTGGCTTTGGTGGTCGATGAAACGATTCCGCAGCCACTGCCTAACCTTGATTATAAGATAATGTGTGGAAATTCACTCACCTATCGTTATCCAATGGATATACAGATTGATGATGTGCTTGTGGAATATAATCAGAATGTTTCTGAAAATCAACAACTATCATTGGAATTATACAAGAGTATGGTCTATAAATATACAAATACTTCCGACCATACGCGAAAGGCTGAATTCAAAGCAATAATAGAAAAGGTTAAACAGACGTTTAAATATAAACTCACAGACAGAGAACTCTTAAAGATAAAAAGATTAAAAAAACAGTTAGCAGACTATGACTCTCCAATGTTGTTTGAATTATCAAAAGCAGAAAAGCAAAAAGTAAAAGTATTAAAGAAACAATTAAATACCATTCTCAAGAAGCAAACCGATATAGAGAATAGTAAAATTTATGAAAACGCTTTTGAGTGGCGATTTGAGTTCCCCGCTTTATTGGACGACATTGGTACCTTCACTGGATTTGACGTGATTATAGGAAATCCTCCTTACGGGGCAAAACTTACGACATTCGAAAAACAAATGTTCAAGGATAAATATGCCGATGTGCACATGCGAACGCCAGAAACATTTTGCTATTTCACTTCGCTTGCTTTTAACTTGTGTAAGCAGGAAAGGGCAGTTGTGTCTTATATTGTCCCCAACAATATCTTATTTCAAAATGAGAATGAGAAAACTCGAAGGTTACTTGCCGAGGAACACACGTTAGTGCGCGCCATTAATCTTGGAGACAATACATTTGAAAATGCCGATGTTCCAACTTGTATTTTTGTGGCAAACACAGAGAAAACAGTTAATTATAATATTGCTTATTCCGATTATCGTCAATTTAATGTAAAGAACATTAAGTGGGATGAAAAGATTGAAGATATCAGTATTGAAAAGCAAAAATCCGTTCCAGCAATGGTTATAGGAATGTCAAATAGCGATATAAACATTTTAGATAGTATCAGGTCCCATGGAGTTACTATTGATGCAATAGCCGAAGAGATGGCAAGTGGTATTTCCACGGGTGGAGATAAGATATTTAGGATTACTAAAGATGAGGCTATTGAGCGAGAATTTGAAATTACTGCATTGCGAAAGATATTAGTAGGCTCAGAGATAGAGAAGTATAATTTAGTAGATACTAATAATTTGATTATATATTCTACAAAGCAAGCAGATATTCCACAATATCCTAATATATACAAATATTTGCAACAGTTTGAAGAGCAACTTTCTAAAAAACGTGAAACCCAAAAAGGGGTTTTACCGTGGTGGTGTCTTCATTGGCCACGCTATGTAAATCTTTTTACCGAACCAAAAATAATTATGCGCCAAACTTCAGATTGCATCCGTTGTGTTTATGATGAAGAGGGGTATTTTGTTCTAAATAGCATACTTGTTTTTAAGAAGAATACAGAATTTTTCACATATAAATATATTGCAACTGTTCTTAATTCTTGTGTAACAGACTATATGTATAAAAAGCTGACCCAAGAAGAAGGAAGAACTTTTGCGGAGGTAAAACCTGTCAATGTAAGGAAACTATACATACCAAAAGCAGAGAATAAGGAACAGGAATTACTGGAAACGCTCTATGATTATATGGCGTTTTTAAAAAATGTAGATTCTGCACAAGTAGATAAGGCTATTGGGAATGAATTCGTAGGAGAGTTTTTTCAACAGATTATAGACGGTTGTGTTTACGAACTTTTCTTCGGAGAACATATGCAGGAACGAGACATAAATATCATAGAGTATCTATTTGAGTATATTAAACCTTTTAATGACCTATCAGAAGAATCTATCATTACAACTATCAGCAAAGCATTTGATACTCTTTATAAATCAGATAATCCCGTGCGGACAAGACTGTCACTTTTCGTTTCACGGAGTCCGGAGATTCTGAAAATAATTATTCAACATTAATACTTAATATCCTAAAGATGGCTTCGATTTCTAAAATAACAATTAATGGATTTAAGGCTTTTCCAAAAGAATTTAATCTGAATCTTGATGGGAAAAACTTATTAATGTACGGTGAGAATGGAAGTGGCAAATCCTCTATCTATTATGCCTTACATGCACTGTTGCAAAGTCAATGTCATGATATTAAAAAGTATTTCAATAAAAACTCAGACGAGTGTATTGTAAATACCATGACTGAAACGCCGGTTCCAAAAGTTTCTGTGAAATTTGAAAATAGTGATATTACTTATAACATTTCTGAGAATGGTTACGAGGAGTCTATTCAACAACCAACTTCACCTATCAAGGATTTAAACGGTAAATGTGTGTTCATCAATCACAAGTTTCTTTTTAACTTCTTCAGTTTTAGGAATTCCCAATATATAGATTTGTTCCCGGTGTTTATCAAGGATATTTTGCCGTTTACTCTTACAAAAACTAAAAGTAAATTTATTAGTCAAGTTTACGACGAAGTAAAAAATGGAATTCAGCGAAAAGGAAATAGTACACATATTACAGTTGATTATAAGAATAAAATTGAAGAGTTTAATAATGAAGTAAAAACAGTGATAGACCATATTAATGTAAATAGTCCTTCAGGTACCGCTTCGAAAATTTATAATTCTTATTTTATAAATGAAGGTGATTTAAAACTCAAAATAGAATTAATATATGATAATTCTTTGGATGAAATTCCTCAAATCGACAAGTCTTACTGGTTACGGTTGGGATATAGATACATAAAAGAAAGCAAAGCAGGAGTAGGTCGTCTTGTAAAGAAAAGTAATAGTCTGGAGATATTGGAGCCTGTTATTAGACTCAGAATTTCAGAAATACTTTTAGATGGAAGCTTAAGATATATTAGCAAGCCTCAAAGCTATTTCAATGAAGCCAAGTTGACAGCTATTGTTCTTTCAATCCGTTTTTCGTTATTAGACACGATAACAGCTCAAGATGGTCGCTTTCTTGCTCTTGATGATATGCTAATCAGTCTCGATATGAGTAATCGTATGAAAGTGATTAGATATTTATTAGATGAAGTTGCTGATAAATATAAAATATATTTATTTACACATGATAGACTATTTTATCATACTCTAAAACGGATAATAGAAACACAATATTCTAAAGATGAATGGAATTTTGGTGGATTATATCTAAATGATTTAGATTCACCCCTGAAACCAGAATTTATGCCAGAAACAACGTCTAAGATAAAAGATGCACATGAGGCATATAAAAGACATGACTATTTTAGATGTGGAACATTATTGCGACAATTGTGTGAGCAGTGCTTAAAGGAGTTACTTCCTGATTCATATAGGATAATAGAGAATATACAAACAGGTTTGACAGAAAATAAAAGTCTTGACCAACAAATTCTCTCGTTAGAAGAATTCTGTTGTAAAGAAAAAATTGATTATGCCCCCTTTAAGGACTTGAAAATCTATAAGGATTTGTTTATGAATGCAACTGCTCATAATGATATAACTTCACCTTTTTATAGAAATGAAATAAAAAGATGTTTGCATGCTATAGAAGTTCTTTCTCAAATAAAGAGATCAGAAAGTATAAATTGTAAGAAAGACCTGTCTTTCTCTGTGGTTGATTCCACAAATAAAAAATACACAGTCAGAATAAGACGTAGAGATGACTTGAAATTTATAGAGTATAATGGTAATAAAAAACTTTCGTATTTTTGTAAATGTACGGTCAAAAAAATTATTTCAAATTTAGGAGACGAAAACGTAGATGAAGGTTTTGATTCAATATATCAAGCCTATAACTATATCTGTAATAAACTGCAAATACAAGATAAAAAATCTCTTTTAGATATTTTGGAAGATAAAAGTGGTCTAATAATCTCATAAAGGTTAACATAGCACTTATAGTGTAAAGAAATTAATAAGTATGAAGATAGAAATTAACACTATAGACATATCAGATAAGATAAAAGACTTTGCACAATACCTCCAGACTACAGATAGGATTATTCTGTCTGCTAAGTTTGGAGATGGGAAGACTTATTTGCTGAACGAATTGAGGAACAACTTGAAAGAGGAATATGAATTCTTTACAATCTATCCGATAAACAATTCTGTTGCCAAAAATGAAGACGTGTTTGAATATATCAAACGAGATATCATTATACAATTGCAAGAAAGAGGCTTCCTTGATAATATTGATATGGAAGCTTTATTTGACTCTATCTTCTGTTTTGAAGACTTGGTATCTGTAGTTTCTTTTCTTCTTTCATTTGTTCCAATGGGTGAATTTTATAATAAAATTTTTAATAAATTCTGTGAGAAAAAGAAATTATATAAAGAAAAGAAACATACATCTGATAAGTATTTGGCAGAATTTGCCAATACGAAAGGTAGTATTTATGAGGAGGATGGATATACCAAACTGATAAGAAATGCCATTGAATGGATAAGTTATGACCATGCAACGAATGGCGCAGATTGGAAAAGGAAAAAGCCTGTCTTGATAATAGAAGACTTAGACCGCTTAGATCCCAAGCACCTTTTCAGAATACTCAATGTTATCAGTGCGCACATAGATAATCCTTCATCTCCCGACAAGGTTGGTAACAAATTTGGATTTCATAACATAGTGTTGGTAATGGATTATGATACTACGAAGTACATATTCCAGCATTTCTATGGCGAGGAGGCTTGTTATGAAGGATATATGAGTAAGTTCCTTTCTCGTGAACCGTTCAGATATAGTATATTGCCTTATATGGTAAAGGAAATTAAAAGTAAACTAGCAGAATCATTGGAAATACCTAATCATTTGCCAACATATACAAATTTCATGGCAAAATTGCACAAGGCTTCTCTTCGTGATTTGAAGAAATTAGCAACGTTTGATACATTCGACCGTCTGCAGTCTGATACTTTTAGTTTCAAGCAGTTTCACTTTACAACATCATTACCCATATTTCAGTTAATTATTTATATGGTAGAGTGTGGCATGTCAATTAACCAAATAACACAGGATTTGCAATTTACAACAAGACGTTACGAAAACATAAGGGAAAAATACGAGTATGAAAGGGAATATGTTAAACTAATGTTCCCTTTGTATAAAATGGCATATGAAGATAAACGCTCAATACAGATAGATGATACTAATTATAGAATAGAAGGCGATTTCTCAGAAGTGATTTCTAAGATAGACGTTCATGTTTATGATTATGTGGATCGAGATGCTATGGAGTTGTTGAGAGATACGAATTTTGTAAATCACTTCCAGTTCTTACTGGATAAACTTTCTAAATGTATAAATTTGTCGGCTTTGCATAAATAGAAACGAACATTATTTCTATAACCGACAATAACAATGTTTGATATAGTTCATTCACGTATGGTTATTACTATCTATAACTTACATGGGAAGAAAATGGTTCAATGAAATTATACTATT
>NZ_JAPWAR010000030.1:0-23642 GCF_041433025.1 Prevotella sp. 20925_1_30
TTATAATCAGTTGCGAGAGCTTCTTTGTTAGGTCAAGTAGTTCTCAGCGAGCTGTCCTAAAGACCTTATTAAAACGATGGAACTATTCCTGTAAAATAGTCGTCAGAATCTTTCTATCGTTTAAAGCAATCATCGCATTGATTACTATCTTCTTCATACTTTGGAAATAGAAAAGGTACAGACTATAAAGAAGTCTGTACCTTTTTTATAAGATAATATCCCATCACAAATACTATGCAATGGCAAAATCAATTATTCACCGTACCTCCGACAATATCCAATAACTCGGATGTAATAGCTGCCTGACGCGACTTATTATATTGCAAGTTGAGCGAACGAAGTAATTCATCTGCATTGTCCGTTGCTGTTTGCATAGCCACCATACGGGCAGCGTGCTCTGACGCATTACTATCCAAAAGGGCTGTATAAACCATGAGATGGAGTAACTTTGGTACCAAAGCCTGCAATACAGTAGGTAAATCAGGCTCCACAATGAAGTCATCATTCAATGGAACAACCACTTCACTATCAGTTTTATGCTGATTGGCTTGCCCTTTTTTCTTCAGATAGTCTTGCGCTGCTTTGGTTGAAATATCTGATGATAGGTCACGCTCATTATCACGATTTAACTCCTCACTGAGATCTATTGGCAAGAAAGGTTTAGACTGTAGAATCTGACTACCAGCACTCTTAAAGTGGTGATAAATCATCTCTACCCTATCAAACTCACCTTTTAGCCACTTCTGACCAAGCTCCTTCGCAATATTACGACACTCTTCCGAATTAGGCTTATCAGCAAGGTGTGGATACGGACAAACACAAGTGTAACCACGCTTCTTTGCCGCTTCTGCAACCTTTCTTCCAACTGGATAGATAACAATATCATCGTTAGTTAAACCTTGAGCATGATAATCATCGATTGTATGCTGCATGAGTTTGATGACATTCGCATTAAATCCACCACAAAGCGAACTATCAGAAGAGAACACAAGTAAGGCTACACGCTTCACAGGTCTCTGTACATCAAAAGGAGTCTCAGTATTCGGTGTCGAGACAAGGAAAGCCTTGAGAATATGCTCGAGCATCGCTTCATAAGGGAGCATATTCTCGATTGCATTCTGTGCATGATGCAACTTACTCGATGCAACCATCTTCATTGCACTCGTAATCTTACGCGTGCTTTGGACACTGGCTATGCGAGTCTTTATTTCCTTTAACGATGCCATTTCTTCTTGTCTTATTTATATTGTCCGGCAATATTGCCCATGACTTCCTCAATTACCTTTATAGAAGAATCTTCCAACTGACCTGCAGCAAGGGAACTGATAACATCGGCATAAGAAGAACGCATACTATCAAGGAATTGCTCCTGACAATGGCGAACCTGATCAACAGGAACATCACGCATCAAACCATGTACACCGCAATAGAGTATCGCAATCTGCTCTCCTACTGGCATTGGGCTGTACTGAGGTTGTATCAATAGCTGGTTATTCTTACGACCACGGTCTAGTGTCATTGCTGTCACTTGATCCATATCAGAAGAGAACTTTGAGAATGCCTCTAGCTCACGATACTGTGCCATATCTATCTTCAGTGTTCCCGCCACCTTCTTCATACTCTTCACCTGTGCAGAACCACCTACACGAGATACGGAGATACCAACGTTAATAGCTGGTCGGAAGCCCTGATTGAAAAGGTTTGTCTCAAGATAAATCTGACCATCGGTAATGGAAATCACGTTCGTTGGAATGTAGGCTGATACGTCACCAGCTTGCGTCTCAATGATTGGCAAGGCTGTTAAAGAACCGCCACCCTTAACATGTCCCTTCATACTCTCTGGTAGATCGTTCATCTTCTCGGCAATTTCTTGCTGATCGTTGATACGTGCTGCACGTTCCAAAAGACGTGAGTGTAGATAGAATACATCACCTGGATAAGCCTCACGACCAGATGGACGACGAAGAATCAAAGATACCTCACGATAAGCAACAGCTTGTTTTGACAAGTCGTCATAAACGACAAGGGCAGAGTAACCACGATCACGGAAATACTCGCCAATAGCGGCTCCTGCAAATGGAGCATAGTATTGCATAGCAGCAGGATCAGCCGCTGTTGCACTCACGACAATCGTATATGGCAATGCACCACGTTCCTTTAGATTCTGCACTAATGTTGCGACTGTAGATGCTTTCTGACCAATGGCAACATAAATACAATATACTGGCTTACCTTGCTCATAGAAACTCTTTTGGTTGAGAATGGTGTCAACAGCAATAGCAGTCTTACCAGTCTGACGGTCACCAATGATAAGCTCACGCTGACCACGACCAATAGGAATCATTGAATCGACAGCCTTCAAACCTGTTTGGAGAGGTTCTTTCACTGGCTGACGATAAATCACACCAGGAGCTTTGCGGTCCAATGGCATCTCGAAAGAGTCGGTCAAGTCTATATCACCTTTACCATCAATAGCTTCTCCCAGAGGGTTTACCACACGTCCCAAGAAGTTGTCATTCACACGAATTGAGGCAATACGATGTGTACGCTTTACGCTTTGTCCCTCCTTGATACCCGTTGTAGGACCAAGAAGAATACATCCGACATTGTCTTCCTCCAAGTTCATGACAATAGCCATAGTGCCATTCTCAAATTCAAGCAACTCATTGGCTTCAGCGTTACGAAGACCATACACACGTGCTACACCATCACCAACGGTCAACACGGTGCCGACTTCATCAAACTTCTCCTCTGAGTTAATGCCTTGCAATTCCTTTACAAGAATCTCAGACACCTCACTTGGTTTAATTTTATCTGACATGTTATTAATTTATTACTTTGTTAATTGTGTGAGGATAGCATTCAGTTTGTTCTTCACACTCGCATCCATCCTATAAGTATCATACTCAAGTATGAATCCCCCAATAAGCGATGGATCAACTTCTGTGTTGAACTCAACAGTTCCCTGACTACGGGCTTCCACCAATGCTTTCATCTTCTTCTCTGTCTCTTCAGAGACGGGCGAAGCAGTGATGACCTTACCCTGGATAATATGTTTATGCTTTCTGTACAGAGAAACATAATCATTTGCCATTAACTGTAATAGGTCTTCTCTATCCTCCTTCAGTACAAGGGAAAGGAAGTTACTAACCAACTCGGGACAGTTGTCACCACAGGCTACTTCCAATAGCTTGCGCTTTTTATCCTTAGGAAGCATCGGACTTTCGATAGTCACACGTAAATCCTTTACTTGCAAGTAAGCCTGAGCAAGGGTCTGCATAATTGCATATATCTTGTCTTCAAGCCCTTGTTCACAAGCAGCCTTGAATAACGCACGAGCATAACGAACCGATATTACACCTGTATCCATAAGCGTTTATTTACTTTCTGTTCCGTTAGAAGAAGCAACTTCATCCAATAAGCTATCGATGAGTTGAGCCTGTTCTGCAGATGTTGTCAACTGCTTGCGAAGAATCTTCTCAGCAATCTGTACAGACAACTCAGCTACCTGTGTACGAATATCACGTATAGCCGCCTGCTTCTGACTCTCAATCTCAGCCTTGGCTTCTGATAGGATTCGAGCACTCTCTTCGTGCGCCTTCTCCTGAGCCTGTTCGACTATGGTATCACGCGTTTGAGACGCTTCACGAAGTATCTGCGCCTGTTTCTCGCGTGCTTCCATAAGCAGCTCCTCACCTTGTTTCTGAATATTAGCAAGCCTCAAGTTAGCTTCCTCTGCTTTTGCTAGACTCTCATCTATATAGTTCTTGCGCTCATTCACCATCTTTATAATGGAAGGGAAGCCCCATCTCCATAGGATGAAGAAGACCACCAGAAAGACAATTGTCATCCAAAAGAGCAAACCACTATCTGGCAATAATAATGACATAAGCTGCTAAATTACTTTTCTTATTACTCTTATTAACTAACTCCTCATGCGTTGTTTAGAATACGCAGAGAAGGGCGATGATAGCAGCAAAGAAGGCAACACCCTCTACCAATGCGGCTGCAATAATCATTGATGAACGAAGGTCACCGATCTTTTCTGGCTGACGAGCCATAGCATCCATAGCCTGACCACCGATACGACCAATACCAAGACCTGCACCTACAGCTGCGATACCTGCACCGATTGCGGCGCCTAACTTTGCAGTCTCTGCTGCTAATAACAATGATGTCAACATAGTTTTTTACTTTTAATATTAATTATTTCTTATTATTTATTCCGTTACTCATGATAGATTAGGGAGGTCTTACTACTATTCCAGAGGATTAACTCCCCACTCTATCCTCACTTCCCTAGGCTTTCACCTTCTCTTCTGCAGGCTCATGAACTCGTGCCAAAGAGATAAATACAGCACTCAACATCGTGAATACCAATGCTTGAATGAAGCTAACAAGTATCTCCAAAAGCATCATAAAGATACTCATTCCCACACTCACAATGGTCATGGAAGAACTAAGTACAATACCCATAATCGCCATGATGAAGATAATACAGGTCAAAGCCAATGCAATAGCATGTCCTGCCATCATATTAGCAAAGAGACGCACCATCAATGCAAAGGGTTTTGTGAAGATACCAAAAATCTCAATCACTGGCATCAAAGGTACTGGCACCTTCAACCATGCGGGTACATCTGGCCAAAAGATATCCTTCCAATAATGCTTCGTACCCGAGAAGTTGGTTACTAAGAAGGTACAGATAGCCAAAAAGAAGGTAATTGTAATATTACCCGTGAGGTTTCCTCCACCCGGTGGGAATGGTACAATACCCATGACATTAGCCACAAAGATGAAGAAGAAACAGGTCAATAAGTAAGGTGCATATTTATCTGCTTCCTTACCCAATGTCGGTTTTATCACCTCATCATAGACATACATCACGAACATGTGCATCAATCCAGTGAATCCCTTTGGAGCCTTATCTGTAACCTTGTGACGGCGACACCAGCGTGCTGGTATCAATATACAAAGTAACAGAAGAATAGCATCTATAAAGAGTACACACACCGACTTCGTAATTGATATATCAAATGGGCGCACTTCTGTTCCATCTGGTTTCAATTCAACAATACGTCGTTCATAATCCCCCTTTGTCGCTATAAACAAGTTAGGGTTATTCTTACAAGGACGATAACCAGCGTGTGGACCATGCTCTAAAGGCTCTTCTTCAAAGTCTTCTGCCCAACCTGTATACCAACCATCTGATGTCTTCACGATAACTGGAAGATTGATGATGACAGGTTTATCTCCTATATTCGTAATATGCCACTCATAGGAGTCTTTGATGTGTCCCCACAATATGCCTTGCAAGTCCACACCGCCTCCCTTACTCTCAGATGCAGCTGCACCAGGTAAGAGAAAGAACAGCATTACAGCCATGCAAAGCAAATGCTTGAGATATTTCATTCGTCAATTATTAGTTTTATTGTTCTTTTCTACTTTAGAAAAATAGATGGTATCAAATGCTAATAGCACTAGATAGAAAATCATAAAGATGACCGCAAAGCTCAGAATCATTACACGCTCCTTTACGATAATGGCATAAACCAAAATCGTAAGGAAGGCTAGTAACATACGCAAAGCCGAACCAGCAAGGTAAAACTTACCCAATACTGCTGGCGACTTAGCCGCTATTGCTTTCCAAGCTCCTCCATAAATTGAGGCTGTGATAAGGGAGAATAATGCACTTACCATTAGCATATTAAGATAGTAGGAATGTGTTGTCACCTGCGCAACAAGTAAACCCACAAGATATAACGCAAAGATGATCCATACGTTCATCTTGTAATATCTCTTATACACCTTATTATAATCCACCATTCTAAAAGCCCGTTTCTAAGGAACAACCCTCTTTATATCTCCACACAAAGACTCACCTCATTCTTCTTCACCTCGACGAAACCGCCAACGATTTGAAGCTCGTTCTTCGTGCCCTTCGTACTATAGACAACCTTGCCTTCTACCAATGTTGAGATAATAGGAGCATGATCATTGAGAATCTCAAACTGCCCCATTGTGCCAGGAACTAGCACACTATCAACTTCACCAGTATAAACAATTCTTTCGGGAGATACTATTTTAAGTGTCAGCATAGACAATCCTATTATTATTCTATTTCGGTATGGAAGCCCATTACTTCGTAGCTGCAAGGAGTTGCTTAGCCTTCTCCTTCACATCTTCTATCGTACCAACGTTCAAGAAAGCCTGCTCTGGAAGATCATCAACTTCACCATTCAATATGGCATTGAAGCCCTTGATGGTTTCCTCAATAGGAACCATTACACCCTTGATACCCGTAAACTGCTCTGCAACAGTAAATGGTTGAGAGAGGAAACGCTGTACACGACGAGCACGATTAACGACTAACTTATCGTCATCTGACAACTCATCCATACCAAGAATAGCAATGATATCCTGCAACTCATTGTACTTCTGCAGTAATTGCTTTACTCTCTGAGCACACTCATAATGCTCTTTTCCCACGATTAATGGGTCAAGAATACGAGAGGTACTGCCTAGTGGGTCTACAGCAGGGTATATACCCAACTCCGTAATCTTACGACTTAACTCTGTCGTAGCATCCAAGTGGGTAAAAGTTGTAGCTGGAGCAGGGTCCGTCAAGTCGTCTGCTGGCACATAAACAGCCTGTACAGAAGTAATAGAACCATGCTTTGTTGATGTAATACGCTCCTGCATTGCACCCATCTCACTCGCCAATGTAGGTTGATAACCCACTGCTGATGGCATACGACCGAGCAACGCTGAAACCTCAGAACCAGCCTGCGTGAAACGGAAGATATTATCAATAAAGAACATGATATCGGCTGCTTCGCCATTCTTACCACCATGATCGCGGAACTCCTCAGCAACTGTTAATCCAGAGAGAGCCACTGATGCACGTGCCCCAGGAGGCTCATTCATCTGACCATAGACAAGTGTTGCTTGTGACTTCTGCAACTCTTCAGGGTCAACTAACGATAGATCCCATTTGCCTTCCTCCATTGCTTTACGGAACTTATCGCCATATCGGATAACACCTGACTCCAACATATCACGAATCAAGTCGTTTCCTTCACGCGTACGCTCACCTACACCAGCAAAAACAGAGTATCCGTTATGCCCCTTAGCGATGTTATTAATCAGCTCCATGATAAGCACCGTCTTACCTACACCAGCACCACCAAAGAGTCCAATCTTACCACCTTTCATATAAGGCTCAAGTAGATCGATGACCTTAATACCTGTTTGAAGCATCTCCTTGTGCGTAGAGAGATCCTCAAACTTTGGTGCTTCACGATGGATAGGATATGCACCTTCCATCTTCAAAGGCTCCATACCATCGATAGGCTGACCTATCACGTTCATCATTCTACCCTTAATCTGTTCTCCAGCAGGCATTACAATCGGACTACCAGTGGGTACAACCTCTAGTCCGCGTTGCAGACCATCGGTATTATCCATGGCTACGCAACGTACAGTATCCTCTCCTATATGCTGCTGAACCTCGATAATCAAGTCCTGTCCAGTAGCTCTTTTAACACGGAGAGCATCGTAAATCTTAGGTAAAACCTGCTCTGGATTCTCTCCCTTAGTATCAAAGAATACATCGATAACAGGACCGATGATCTGGGAGATACGCCCATTAATCTGTGACATAAAATATGTTTGTTTTTTATTATTATTTCTTCTCTCTATATATAATAAGGTGTAACACTCCTGCAGATGACCATTCGGAGCAATGGACTAAATACTTAGTTCATCCAATACCTTAATGAGTTTGCGATCGAAAGGCTTATCCGAACGGATGGCTTCAGACAATGGGACATAAACAACCTCATTGTTTCTCACACCAACCATGATGTTTCGTTGACCTTGCATAATAGCCTCAACGGCACCAACTCCCGTACAGCTTGCTAAGATACGGTCACGTGCTGAAGGGCGACCACCGCGTTGCAAGTGTCCAAGGATGGACACTCTCACATCGTAATCAGGGAACTCTTTATGCACACGGTCGGCATAATACATGGCACCACACTTCGGACTCTCTGATACAATGACGATACAACTTCTCTTAGACTTGCGTATTCCACGCTCCATAAAGCGTGCTAACTGGTCAACATCAGTTGAGTCTTCAGGGATGATAGCAGCCTCTGCACCACTTGCAATAGCCGAGTTCTGTGCTAAGAAGCCTGCATCACGACCCATCACTTCGACGAAGAAGATTCGTTCATGGCTCTGCGCAGTATCACGAATGCGGTCTACACACTCCATGATTGTATTCATTGTCGTATCGTAACCAATGGTACTATCTGTTCCATAGAGGTCGTTGTCAATCGTACCAGGCAATCCAATGCAACAGAAGTCATGCTCTTGTGCGAACTTCATAGCGCCTGTCAACGAGCCATTACCACCTATTACAACAAGAGCATCAATGCCTTCAGCCACGAGATTGTCGTAAGCTGTCTGCCGACCTTCCACTGTTGCGAAGCCTTTTGAGCGTGCTGTCTTGAGAATCGTACCACCTTGTCCGATGATACCACTCACATTCTCTGTTGTAAAAGGTCTTATATCGTTTGTTATCAAACCATCATATCCACGATAGACAGCCTTGATATTGAATCCATTATATATACCAGCTCTTGTCACCGCACGTATTGCAGCGTTCATTCCTGGCGCATCGCCTCCTGAAGTCAGAATACCTATTGTCTTTATTCTAGCCATCTCTTTGTGCTATAAACCATTTATTAAATCACGCACAAAGATAAGAAATAAATAAGAGAAAAGCAACACTGATCACAAAAAGTTGTGGTTAAGTCTAAAAAAAATATTGCTTATATCGATTATCAGACATCCTTAACAGGTATCAACAAGAGGCTCTCTTGCTATTGAAGAGAGCCTTTCTTGGCATTAAAGGGAGGCTCTCTTCGATAGGAAGAAACGCCTTCTTACTGCATCAGACATTTTCCCTTACTTGTCAACTCAACAACTCGTCAACTCGAAATAATCATCATTTTAAACGCTGGATGATGATTTTTGAATTAAATAAGAGCATTTGTAAGCTGTTTAAGAAAAGTTTCGTAAATTTGTCTCACAAATCATTTCGATTGATGGCGAATACTTTTTACAACAGATGAAGACGAACAGAACAAAAGAGATAATTATGTCCTTGGCAGCTATCTGCCTACTTCTGTTCTTCTCGGCATGCGATGCTCCACATAGACAACAGGTGGATGACTATAATGACAAGGCTTATGCTGCACATTACAGGAATCTTGACTCGGTTAAAATCTATGCGAAGCAAGCCCTCGCCTTGTCGAATGGTTACAACACTGGTAAGGCCGAAGCACTGAATAATCTTGCGTTTGTCTATCTCATGCAAATGCACTTTGATAAGGCATACGCTACTCTCAATGAGGTGATGGGCAGCACGGATGACCAGGTGGAACTGCTTGTTGCCGACATACAAATGATGCGTCTTTGCCAAAGGGAGTCGAACAATAAGGAGTATTATGACTATAACGAGGAAGCCAACAAACGCTTTTTACGTATCAATGAGGATAAGCGTCTCTTAACCGATAGACAGCGACGTCGGATGGTATATGCCCGTTCGGAATATGCCATAGTAAGCTCTACTTATTATTATTATGTCGGCTTGGAGCAACCCTCCGTGCGTGCTCTTTCTGCCATCAACCCCGATGGTGAGGTGCAAACGGATATGCCTCAACTACTCGCATACTTATATAATGTGGGCGCAGGAGGTATCTTTACAAAGGGTAAACAAGAGGAGATTAATCAAAAGGAGTTCGATTATCTCATTCGCTGTTACATGCTGGCTATCCATCATAACTACCCTTATTGGGAGGCAAACTCATTGCAGGCTCTAAGCGAACATTTGGTGAACGACAAGAGTAGAGAGGCGCTTATTCGTGATAATCTGCCCTCTTTTAAATACCTGAAAGTGGGTAACTTGCCCGATAGTCTTATTGCTGGTAACCTCGCCGAACGCTCTTTAAGTATCTTCCAAAAGTATGGTGACGTCTATCAAACAGCTGGTTCTTATCGTACACTAGCGTCTTGTTACTGGCAGATAAAGGACTATCGCTCTGCACTTATCTGCTTGCAGAATGCTTTGAAACAGAACCCTGCAATCAATCAAGCCCCCGACTTGGTGGCTTCTATTCGTGAACAACTAAGCGTGGTGTACTCTGCTATAGACAATAAACAGGCGAGTGACTATAACAGAAACATATATCTTGACTTGCAGGAACAGACCCGTCAGGACCGATACTACGAAGCACGTGCTGATCAACTGGACTCTACTTCACAGCAGTTGAACATCATGATTATTGCTATCGGACTTATCATCATTGTCATCCTGTCGCTGTTAATCATCTTCCACTACCTCCGTAGGCGCGCTGATAACCAATCGGAGCTCAACAAACTGCTCTTGCCTTTGGAAGAATGGAAGCACCATAACATCGCTTATATGGCTCAGCTCGATGACGAATACACTGAGGTTTCGGAGCAACTCACCATTAGTAACATTCATCTTATCGACAATAAGCGTCGCTACCTAGAGCAACGTGCGAAGGTATCATTGGTTAACAGCATCATGCCACTCATCAATCGAATGCTACATGAGATTAACAAGCTGAAGAGGGGAGGCGAGTCTGAGGCGGTGAGAAGCGAACGTTACACCTATATTAGGGAACTCACGGACATGATCAACAACCTTAATTCGACGCTGACAGAGTGGATTCAACTCCGACAAGGGCGACTATCGTTACACATTGAGAGCTTCCCTGTACAGCAGGTGTTCGACATTGTGAAGAAAGGACGTATGGCTTTCCAATTAAAGGGGGTACAGCTAAAGGTGGAGGATACAACTGCCATTGTTAAAGCCGATCGTATCTTAACGCTCTTCATGGTGAATACTCTTGCCGACAATGCCCGTAAGTTCACGCCTGCTGGGGGCAAGGTATGTATCAAAGCAGTAGAAGAAGCCGACTATGTGGAGCTTTCTGTGGAGGATACAGGATGTGGCATCAATGAGGAAACACAGCAACATCTATTCGACCGAAAGCCTATCCACGATCAAAAAGACAGCACTTCGCATGGTTTCGGACTAATGAATTGCAATGGAATCATCAATAAATACCGCAAGATAAGTCAGATATTTACAGTCTGCCAGATAGGTGTTAAGAGTGAAGAAAACAAGGGTTCACGCTTCTTCTTCCGCCTACCTAAGGGCGTGAGTCGCGTTCTTTTGTTCCTACTCATCGCCTTTTCATCATTATGCACGGCACAGGCTCGCCCTCAAAGGAACAATGATAAGGCTACAGCCATAGCCCGAAAAGACTACATGACACTAGCTGGTATCTATGCAGACTCGGCTTACTTCAGTAATATCAATGGTCAGTACGAGCAGACTCTACGCTTTGCTGACACGTGCCGATACTATATTAACCAGCAATATCATAAGTTGTATCCGCATGGAAAGCTCTTCATGCAACGCATAGGAAGCCTTTCAAATGTGCCAGCAGAGATTAAGTGGTTTCATGCTGACGTCCCCGTCGACTACAGGGTGATACTTGATATACGTAACGAGAGTGCTGTTGCTGCCCTAGCTCTGCATGAATGGGACCTATACAAGTACAATAATAACGTTTACACACACCTCTTCAAGGAGCGATCAGCCGATAGTTCGCTGGGCGAGTATTGCCGAATGATGATGAAGTCAGAGACCAATAAGAACGTAGCTATCGCTCTCTTGGTACTCTTACTATTGTCTATTCTTCCCGTATATTACGTGATGTATTATCGTCATAGGCTTACTTTCCAATTCTGCATAGAGCAAATTAAGCACATCAATGCCGTTCTCTTGAGTGATGTAAGCGTGGAGAAGAAGCTCAAAGAGGTTGATCGTGTCAATAGCGACCGCCTCCCAGAACGCCTACGGAACATTGTTCAGCAAATCAGGGAAGCCCTGGTAGCATCACAGGAAGCAAGCCAAAAGAGTAAAGCCGACATCGAGGCACTGGAAGACGAGGTGCATTGTGTGGAATACGAGAACGAGCGTTTGCATATTAGTAATAGTATTCTCGACAACTGCCTGTCTACTCTCAAGCACGAGACAATGTATTATCCCTCACGCATCCGACAGCTAGTTGAAACCGACACCGATAGTCAGTTGGAGGCTATAGATGAGTTAGCTGTATATTACAAAGAGCTTTATAGTCTGTTAAGTCAGCAAGCCATGCACCAGGTGAGGGCTATCAAACTCATGGCAAAGAGCGTTGACATCGCCACACTCGTGCCTGAAAACAAGTTCAAACAGCCCTTGGCTCCTATTCCACCAGTGGCTGGCGACCCTGTAATGATTGCTTATCTATTCGATATACTCTACTCCGAAAATCAGAACCAACCCCTCCGCATTACCGCAGAAGAGCATCAGAAGCAGTATGTCATACTGCATGTTCAACTCTCATCCATGCACCTCTCGGCAGAAGAATGCCGTGAGCTATTCTCGCCACAAGCACAGGGAATGATGTTCTTCAGCTGTCGGCAGATAGTAAGAGACAATGGTGAAGCAACCAACAGGCGTGGCTGTGGTATCATAGCAAAGCCTACGGAGGAAGGAACAGAGATACAGATTACATTAGCGAAAGCCTAAGAAATAAAATAAGAAACACCTAATTAAAAGATAAAAGGACATAAGATGGAGAATTTCAAAGTAATAATTGTGGAGGATGTACCACTCGAATTGAAAGGTACGGAAGGTATCTTCCGCAATGAAATACCCGAGGCTGAAATCATCGGAACGGCTGAAAACGAGGTAGCATACTGGAAGTTACTAAAGCAACAACTACCCGATCTAGTGCTACTAGACCTTGGTTTGGGTGGATCAACTACTGTTGGCGTAGAGATCTGTAGGCAGACTAAGGAGGTATATCCCAACGTTAAGGTGCTAATCTTTACTGGTGAGATACTCAATGAGAAGCTTTGGGTGGACGTGTTAGACGCTGGCACCGATGGTATCTGTCTAAAGAGTGGGGAGTTACTTACCCGTGGTGACGTATCGAGTGTGATGTCTGGTAAACGCTTAGTATTCAATCAGCCCATCCTAGAAAAGATTGTTTCGCGCTTCAAACAGAGCGTGAATAGCATGCTAATGCACCAAGAAGCGATGGTAGGATACGAGATTGACGAGTATGACGAACGCTTCCTTCGACACCTTGCACTCGGTTACACGAAGGAGCAAATAACCAATCTTCGAGGTATGCCATTCGGTGTGAAGAGCCTTGAGAAACGCCAAAACGAACTCGTACAAAAGCTCTTTCCTGAAGGAAATAAGGGTATGAGCGTCAATGCCACACGCCTTGTTGTGCGCGCATTAGAGCTTCGCATCATCGATATTGATAATCTCCGTGCTGATGAGGAATAAGTTAGGTTATGTTGTCATAGTGCTTTTCTTGGCACAGATAGCAGTCATCCTACTGTCATGGTTAATAACTGCTGCCAATCCAGACTGGGCTCTTCACTCTCTCTTGAGTAGTGAGGGTATACGCTGGTTCTTCGGTTCGTTCGTTAATAACCAACTAACTCCTTGGCTCATTTACTTCATTGTGATGAGTATTGCTGGGGGTGCTTTCTTACGCACAAAGTTCCTGAAAGCCTTACGACAAAGGTTCTCCAGAACACCACAACAGCGTTCCTCCTTGGCTTATCGAGAGCGAATGGGACTGCGCATAGCCCTTGCTGAGTTCATAGTCTTTATAGTGGTAATGGTCTTACTGACGCTTGTTCCACACGCAATCTTACTGAGTGTGACAGGTCAACTCTACCCCAGTAGCTTCTCCGTGAGCCTCATCCCCGCTCTATCCTTTATCCTTCTTATCATGTCCATATCCTATGGTATAACGAGCGGAACCATCAACAGCGTCACTAGTATGCACGATATGCTCGTCTATGGACTCCTCCGTTCAGCCCGTTATGTCCCTATCTACATCTTTGCCACCCAACTATATATGTCCATCCGATATGTGTTTCAATAGGTGAGAAGGCGCAGAGATAGAGCCGATTCAATCTTTGAAAGAGTCTCAATAGATAAGTTCTCCTTCCCACGCAATATCTTTGAGACATATTGCTGAGTGCATCCCATGCGCTCAGCAAGGGCTTTTTGCGTAAGACTCAATTCATCCATTTTCTCTAACATCAGCATAGCTATATACTGAGAATGTCGTAACCATGCCCTGTTCTCTACCCTATACTCTGCCTCTTCCCGCCATCTTGAAGGAGTGGAAGATTGGTATTTCTCTAATCTATTTGTAATCCTGCTCATATCTACCTCCTATACTATAAAGTGTTGACATAATCGTCAAATGAATCATTATCAATAATATTTTCTTCGAGAAGAAAGCGTCTTACCCGTTCTAACTTATGCAGTTCCAGCTTCGTATGAGTCCTTTCCTCCATTGTGAAAGTTAGTTTTATTGCCCCACCCGTTATAACATATACCCCTTCGGAAAGCCTTATCGCATAAATACGTAACCATGAAGAATGGCGCTCCTTGCGTTTCGGTTTAGCCTTCTCTTTGCCTAATAGCATTTCTGAAGTGCGATAATTCTCCAATGGATGGAATATTCCTTCCAAGTTGGTATCATCCTTTAGCTCCAACATAAGGCATTGCAACTGCTCGTTATCATCGATGGTGTCTGTTATTGCTTGTCGAATATCAGTAACCTTAAAGTAGGCTATAAGGTCATTCCAATTAGCCTTAAAGAACTGATGAAGATACTCTACATCACTCCATTGAGCAAACAACTTGAATAGTTCATTATCGGTTTCCTCCTCATAACGAACTGCCCATAACTTACCATTATCTATAATCTTATCGAATGTCATACTCAGTAGTTTGTGCTACAAAGGTAAGTATTATCCTTCAGAAATACAACTTTTGAGTTGTATTTTTATCGCTTATCTCACATGTAAAGAATGCCTCACTCCCTATCATCTACAGCCTCTCCCCCGTCCCCTCTCCGAATGGAGAGGGGAGTGAAGACCATTGTTTGCAAACAAAGGGGGCGTTTCTTCACATTGAAGAAAGGCTCTCTTGGATAGGAAGAAAGGCTCTTCTCCATTTGAGAAGGGCGTTTCCTTATTTTTTCTCTTTCGTTATTACGATTCGTGTTACTATGTTACTATGCCTTAATAATATGTCATTAAAACAATATGTCGTTGTGGCATTATGTCTAAAAAACCTGTTGCTCTGTCTTAATAATATGTCATTAAAACAATATGTCGTTGTGGCATTATGTCTAACTCATCATGCCCTCGAACCCTGGACATTGTATTTTGAATCCCCTCTAAGCCTCTCCACCACAGCAACCTGTCAGTAAAATTTGGTAGTATCAGTTGTTATTTGTATCTTTGCACGTATTTAGAATATAAGCAAAATAACATCGATAATATGGCAAAGAAATTCGCCGAACACAAGGGACTTGACCTTGTTCAGACAAACCAAGACATGTTGAAGGAGTGGGAGAAGCATGACATCTTCCACAAGAGTATTGACGAACGAGAGGGAGAACCGCAGTTTATCTTCTTTGAAGGGCCTCCTTCGGCTAACGGACATCCGGGTATTCACCATGTTCTAGCACGTTCCATCAAGGATACCTTCAACCGATATAAGACGATGCGAGGCTATCAGGTGCACCGTAAAGCAGGCTGGGATACGCATGGACTACCCGTCGAATTGGGTGTTGAAAAGGAGCTTGGTATCACCAAAAAGGACATCGATAACCATAACTCGGAACGATATATTTCCACTGAAGACTATAATCATAAGTGTCGTGAGAACGTAATGAAGTTCACCGCAGAGTGGCAACAAGTTACGGAAGAGATGGGCTACTTTGTTGACATGGAACACCCTTACATCACTTATGACAACAAATATATTGAAACCTTATGGTGGCTCTTGAAGCAGCTTTATAATAAAGGGTTACTCTATAAGGGATATACTATCCAACCTTATTCCCCAGCTGCTGGTACGGGCTTATCAAGCCATGAGTTGAATCAACCAGGCTGTTATCGTGATGTCAAGGACACCACGGTTACGGCGCAATTCGCTATCCCTGAAGAGGATTGGAAGGCATTGGCAGAGAAGGCAAAATTGCCTCAGTCGACTTGGGGTAAGCCTTGTTTTGTTGCATGGACAACCACTCCTTGGACCTTACCATCTAATGTTGCGCTGTGCGTCGGACCGAAGATTGAATATGTTATCATCGAGACTTACAACCCTTACGATGCACAGAAAGTAACCTTGGTAATGGCTGCCAGCCGTGTAGCTGCCTATCTGAAACCAGAAGGCGAGGTAACTGATGGAGGCGAATTACCTGCTTTCGAGCGTGGCGACAAGTATGTTCCTTATCGTGTCGTAGGGCGTGTGATGGGTACAGAATTGGAGGGTTTGCATTACAAACAGCTCATGCCTTGGGTGAAACCAGTGGAGAAGACAGGCGAATTTGCACCTCAATTCGTGAACGACTATGCGACGGCTCACCCAGAGAAGGTATTTATGGGCGAGGAAGGACGCGACGAGTTCGTTGAGATGGAGAGCGAGGCTTTCCGCATTATCCTCGGTGATTACGTTACGACAGAGGATGGTACTGGTATCGTGCATATCGCTCCTACCTTCGGTGCTGACGATGCTAAGGTGGCAAAGGATGCGAATATTCCTGCGCTATATCTTATCTCGAAGAAGGGTGAAACACGCCCTATGGTCGACCTCCAAGGTAAGTATTACACCCTTGATGAGCTTGATCAGAACTTCGTAAAAGCGTGTATCAATAAGGAAGCATACGCCCATCATGCAGGCGATTACGTAAAGAATTCATACGACCCACGCTTTAATCCAAATGGAGTATGGGACAAGAAAGCATCTGAAAAGGCTGAAGATCTGAACATCATCATCTGTATGGAGATGAAGCAAGAAGGCTCTGCTTTCAACATCCAAAAGCATGTTCACAACTATCCACACTGCTGGCGTACAGACAAGCCAATCCTTTATTACCCTCTAGATAGCTGGTTTATTAAGGATACGGCACGCAAGGCTCGCATGGTGGAACTCAATAAGACGATACACTGGCAACCGGCATCTACGGGTACAGGAAGGTTTGGTAACTGGCTTGAGAACTTGAATGACTGGAACCTAAGTAGGTCTCGTTTCTGGGGTACACCATTACCTATCTGGCGTGATGACAACCGTGGCGAGAAGTGCATTGGGTCAGTAGAAGAACTCTACAATGAGATAGAGAAGGCGGTTGCAGCAGGTGTCATGGAGAAGAATCCACTGAAGGAAGTAGGCTTCGTAGTGGGTGATTATAGCAAAGAAAACTATGATAAGATAGATCTCCATCGCCCTTATGTGGATGACATCGTACTTGTTAACGACGAGGGTAAGCCTATGCACCGTGAGAGCGACTTGATTGATGTATGGTTTGATAGCGGTTCTATGCCATACGCACAGCTGCATTATCCATTCGAAGGAGAGATTAATTCTGATGGTCTCAAGGCTACGGGTACGAGCGAAGCAGCCTATCGTGATGCCTTGGTACACTCTACCTACGAGGGAATAGCTGTACCTCCTGCATTCTTCCCAGCCGACTTCATCAATGAAGGAGTTGACCAAACACGTGGTTGGTTCTTCACTCTTCATGCCATAGCAACCATGGTCTTCGACTCAGTTGCATTTAAGAATGTGATCTCAACAGGGCTTGTCTTGGATGCAAAGGGTAATAAGATGAGTAAGCATGTAGGCAATGTTACCGACCCATTTGAGATGCTTCATAAGTACGGGGCAGACCCTGTTCGCTTCTACATGATGACCAATAGCGAGCCTTGGGATAACCTGAAATTCGATCCAGAGGGCGTTGATGAATGTCGACGCAAGTTCTTCGGCACCTTATATAATACGTATAGCTTCTTCGCTCTATACGCTAACGTCGATGGTTACGAACCAACAAGCTGCAAGGCAATTAAGGCTGACGCACCAGAGATCGACCGCTGGATTATCTCTAAGCTGAACTCTTTGATTAAAGGTGTTACAGCCGAGTTAGAGGGCTTCGACCCAACACGTGCAGGTCGACTCATCGACTCCTTCGTTAATAACGACCTCAGTAACTGGTACGTCCGACTGAATCGTAAACGCTTCTGGGGCAAAGAGATGAGTGCAGACAAGCAGAGTGCGTATGACACCTTATATACTTGCTTGATGACAGTAGCACGTCTCTTGGCTCCGTTCGCACCATTCTATGCAGATCAACTGTATAGAGATTTAGGTGGAGAATGCGAGAGTATTCACTTGGATCGTTGGCCTGTTGCAAACGAGGCAGTCATTGATACTGACCTTGAAGCACGTATGGACATGGCGCAACGCATTACTTCTATGGTCTTGGCATTGCGTCGTAAGGTCAATATAAAGGTTCGCCAACCATTAGCACAGATAATGGTTCCAGCCATAGACAGCACTCAGAAGAAGCATATAGAGGCTGTTGCCGACCTTATTAAGCATGAGGTGAATGTGAAGGAACTCTCTTTTGTTGAGGGACAAGGCATCTTGGTAAAGAAAGTAAAGTGCAACTTCCGTGTCATGGGCAAGAAGTTTGGTAAGCTGATGAAGCTCGTTGCAGCACGTATGGATACACTGTCTCAAGATGAGATAGCTGCTTTGGAGACTACTGGTGAGTTCAACTTCGAGTTGGAAGGACAGCCTATCAAGGTCGAAGCAGCCGATGTTGACATCATATCAGAGGACATCCCGGGCTGGTTAGTGAGCAATGAAGGCAACCTAACTGTGGCACTTGAGGTGGAACTAACCGATGAGTTGCGCCGCGAGGGAATGGCTCGTGAGTTGATTAACCGCATTCAGAACCTCCGTAAAGAGACTGGTCTCGAGATTACCGACCGCATATCTGTTATCATCGAACCTAATGAGGAAGCTGCGAAGGCAGTAGAGTCTTTTGGTGAGTTGATAAAGACACAGGTATTAGCGAACGCCATCTCACTGGCTGAAAACGCTGGTACTGAGGTTGAATTCGACGACTTTAAACTTCATATAGACATCCAAAAAGACTAAAGAACATAGTGGGGCGTATCCTTGTGAACGCTCGAAAGCCTGACAGGATGGGTGTATCAACCATGCACCCATCCTCCATCAGGATTCCAAAACCCACTTTGCTATATCTCAGATAATGTTTAATAACCTAATTCATTGTACACCTTATGGAGACTAAAAAGCGTTATACCGATGAGGAACTCGAGGAGTTTCGCACGATAGTAAACAACAAATTAGCCATAGCTAAGTCTGATTACGAAGAGACCATGAAGATTCTTACAAACAAGAACACCAATGATGTCAATGACACATCACCCACCTATAAGGCATTAGAGGAGGGTAGTTCGAGTCAAACAAAGGAGGAACTCGTACAGATGGCACAGCGTCAACAGAAGTTCATAAAGGGTCTTCAAGCTGCACTCATGCGTATTGACAATAAGACCTATGGCATAGATCGTATCACAGGAGAGCTTATTCCGAAGGAACGTCTGCGTGTCGTCCCTCATGCAACACTAAGTGTAGCATCAAAGGAAGCTAATAAACAACATTAATGAATAGTAATAAGAAAAAGGGCTTGACGGCTGCTTCTTTGATCGTGTTATTGCTTATCATCGATCAAGCCATTAAGTTAGCTGTCAAGCTAAACATGACCTTGGGGGAGTCAATTCATATATTTGATTGGTTCCAGATAGAGTTTGTTGAGAACAATGGTATGGCATGGGGAATGGAGCTCGGAAGCAAGTTGTTCCTCAGTTTCTTCCGTATCTTCGCAGTCGCCGGATTGATATGGTACGTTCGAGGTCGTATCAAGAAGGGTGCGAGAATGGCGTATATTGTAGTCTTATCTATGATATGTGCAGGTGCAGCTGGTAATATCTTCGACTCGTTGATATATGGTCAGATATTCACAGCCTCTACACCTTATTATATAGAGGGAGCCGTTCCTTCGACCCTTACCACATGGGGAGAAGGCTACGCACCAATGCTTATGGGCAAGGTAGTTGATATGTTTTATTTCCCCCTCTTTACTGGTACCTTCCCTGATTGGATGCCCTTATGTGGTGGACAATCATTCGTCTTCTTCTCCCCTGTCTTCAACTTTGCTGATGCCTGCATAAGCGTGGGTGTCATCACCATTCTATTGTTTTTTAGAAAGGACTTCAACGGTTGGATACCAGAGAAGAGTTAGGAGTTAGGAATGTTGAATGAGGAGTTTTGAGAGGATCAAAAGCCTAATGAGAATGAGAGATAGATATATAACCCACTTGCTTACAGCCCTTTGTGGATTACTACTCACAACCTTTTTCGTGGGTTGTAAACCATCTATTCCATCCGAATACATACAGCCGTCGAAAATGGAAGATATACTATATGACTATCACCTAGCGATGGCAATGGCAAATAATAGTAATACTTCTGCAACACAGCAAAAGGCTTATAAGCTGGCAGTCATGAAGAAGTACGATGTGACGGAGGCGCAGTTTGACAACTCCCTAAAGTACTATATACGTCACACCGAGGAACTTCATGACATGTATGTAGACATCTCCAAGCGTCTTGAAGACCAAGCTCGTGCAGAGGGCGCATCGGAGTCTGAGCTATCACAATACGGCACTATCACCTCCAAAGGTGACACTACTGATATATGGAAAGGCGCTCGCTCGCTCATTCTCTCCCCTTACGCACCTGTTAACAAAGAAACTTTTGAGATCAAAGCAGATACCGCCTTTCATAAAGGCGACCGCTTAATGCTCAATTTCGATTCGCAGTTTATCATACAAGATGGTATGCGTGACGCTGTAGTTGTTATGGCGGTCACCTTCACCAACGATAGTATTACAACGCAATACACGCACATCTCCTCTGATTCTCATCAAACGCTTATGGTGGATGGAGGCGACTCTTTACGGATAAAAAACATCCGTGGCTACTTCATGATGCTAAAGGGTCAAGAGCCAACTACCACCTTTAAGATGTTAATTCTTAATAACATTCAACTCGTCCGAATGCACGTTCGCAAGCAAGAGAACGTCAATCCTGGTGATTCAACGAATACTTCTGACCCAATAAGAACAATCGGTGGAACACCTGTAAACCCCAGTTCGGCACCTGCACAGGGGGATCGTCCCCCTCGAACTCCCACTGATGCTATGCGTGAAAGGGGCTTACCTGTAAAGAGGACACAATAAACTTGAATAGATGCGACGCATAGCAGCGAACTTCATCCACACTCCCAACGAGACAATCGAGCAAGCTATCGTTGTCATCGAGGCTGGAGTTGTCACGGAGATATACCCCTTCACGCACGAAGAGGCTATGACTGAATGGATGAGCGGAACGATTGATGTGCGCAAAGACAGCGATGGGACGCTCCGTGCCTATCGACAGAACACCCCTATAGAATAACCTTTGAACAGATTAAAAACATAAAAACTACAGCTTATGAAGAAGTCATTTGCAACGCTCGCAATGCTTTTTATGATGTCATACACCTATGCGTGTACGAACTTCATAGCCACTAAGGGCGCAACAAAGGATGGTTCCGTCCTCGTTACTTACAATGCTGATGATTACGGCTTGTTTACTAACTTATGCCATTATCCGGCTGGTTCTCATGCTAAAGATGCGCGTCGTGAGATCATTGATTACGACACGCACGAGAGCCACGGGTACATTCCTGAGGCGCAAGTAACCTACAATGTCATCGGAAACATCAATGAATACCAAGTCAGCATAGGTGAGACTACCTACGGCGGACGCGAAGAGATGGTGGATAAAAACGGCATTATCGATTACGGGTCACTGATGTATCTAGGCTTACAACGCAGTAAGACGGCAAGAGAAGCTATCAAGGTGATGACGACACTGGCTGAGACTTACGGCTATAACTCCGAGGGTGAGACCTTCACAATAGCTGACCCTAATGAAGTGTGGTTGCTTGAGATGCAAGGATGTGGCGGTGATAAGAAGCAGAAAGTGGTGTGGGTTGCAGTGCGCATACCTGATGGCATGATTTCAGCTCACGCCAACCAGAGTCGCATTGGGCAATTTTCTACTTATCCAACAGAGGTCATCACGTCTAAAAACTGCATTAGTTTCGCACGCTCAAAAGGCTGGTTTACTGGTAAGGATAAGGACTTTAACTGGAAAATGGTGTATGCAAAGCCCGACTTCGGAGGCCGTCGTTGGTGCGATGCACGCGTTTGGAGCTACTTTAATCACTTCAAAGATATGTCGCACTGGTTGCCTTGGGCACTCGGAAAAGACGCCAACGCTGAAGATATGCCACTATGGATTACACCCGACAAGAAGCTCGATGTAGCAATGATGGAGGCTTGTATGCGTGATCACTATGAGGGTACTCCACTCGCACTAGACAATGACGTCGCTCAAGGGAATTGGGATTGTCCTTATCGCCCTACCCCACTTCAATACGAAGTTGATGGTAAGAAGTATTTCAACGAGCGTCCAACATCTACCCAGCAGACGGGTTTCTCTTACGTAGCACAGCTCCGTTCATGGTTGCCAAGAGAGCTTGGTGGAATCCTATGGTTCGGTAACGACGATGGCAATATGATAGCTTATGTGCCTATCTATTGTAGTAATACGGAGCGAGCAGAGTGTTTCAATACACCTGGTGCAGACGCTGTTACCTTCTCAGATAAGAATGCTTTCTGGGTTTGCAACTGGGTAAGTAACATGGTTTACCCACGTTATTCGCAGCTCTTCCCATCGCTGAAAGCGGTGCGCGATTCGCT
This sequence comes from Prevotella sp. 20925_1_30, assembly GCF_041433025.1. Lineage (NCBI taxonomy): Bacteria > Pseudomonadati > Bacteroidota > Bacteroidia > Bacteroidales > Prevotellaceae > Prevotella > Prevotella sp. 20925_1_30. The sequence continues at coordinate 22,879 of NZ_JAPWAR010000030.1, forward strand.
TGAGAACGCCTATTTCGCAGCCCAACCAGAGGTGGAAGCAAAGGCTCTTAGCCTGTACAAGACGGATAAGTCCGCCGCAGTGAAGTATCTTAACGACTACTCCATACAGAAGAGTAACGAGATGCTTGCACGTTGGAAGCAGCTTGCCATCTACCTGATTGTGAAGTACAACGATATGGCTGTGAAGCCAGAAAAGGATGGTAAGTTCCTCAAAACACCAACTGGTCTTGGTGAGCGTGTGGCTCGTCCTGGTTATAGTGACTATATGAAGCATGAGATCGTCAAGCAGACTGGCGATAAATATGCTGTACCAACAAAGTAAGAAGAAGCCTCACACACAACCCAACTACAGCCTCACCCCCAGCCCCTCTCCGAATGGAGAGGGGAGTGAAAACCATTGTTTGCAGATAAGGGAAAGCCTCTCCCCCAACCCCTCTCCGAATGGAGAGGGGAGTGAAGATTGTTGTTTGCAAATGAAGGGGGCGTTTCTTTGATGCAAGGAAAGGCTCTCTTGGATAAGACGAAACGCCCTTCTCAAATGGAGAAGGGCGTTTCCTTCTTTTTACTCTTTCGTTATTACGATTCGTGTTCCTATGTTACTATGTCTTAATAATATGTCATTCAAACAATATGTCACTATGTCCTTATGTCTTAAACATCCGTTACCAAGCACATTGATACTATGTTCCTATGTCTAAGAAATATGTCATTCAAAAAATATGTCATTGTGTCATTCTGTCTTAAACACCTGTTACCAAGCACAT
>NZ_JAPWAR010000031.1:0-22312 GCF_041433025.1 Prevotella sp. 20925_1_30
GGCGGCAAAGGTAAGAAGAATAAATTGAATGGGCAAGGAAAAAGAAAGAAAAAAGCCTCAACAATCGCCCCAACCAGCCTCACCCCCGACCCCTCTCCGAATGGAGAGGGGAGTAGAAAGTACTGTTTGCTAGGGATTTACAGCTATGAAGGAGGGGAAGAAATGTACCATTGGAATTATGTCTTTTGCATTCGTTTAAAAGATAAGTATCTCCTTTTCAAGAGAACACAAATAACTAACGCTGATTACACCTTATAATATATAACCCCCTTGACAGTCTGCCATTAAGCAATACCGACAAGGGGGCAATTATATATAAATGGTAGAACTTAGTCTACAACAAAGTTATGCAAGTCTACGAACTTACCACGCTGGCGGCGTTCCTCTATCATACGTGCTAACTTAGCTTTGCGATGTGGGGTTATCCATTTACGTGCAAAGATATTTGGAATAGCAACACCTAAAGCAATACAGAATAGAACTAACGAACCATTGATTGCATTAAAAACTGCAAAGGTTACTTCGCCTACTACACCTTGCATCTCCAAGAAACCATAAAGGGCACGATACATCAATACACCTGGTACAATTGGGATTACTGCTGGAATTGTAATACATTGATGTGGTGTATGCAATATGTGTACAGCCTTTATATTGATAATAGAAATAAGCGCAGAACCACAAAGCGAACCAACGATTAAGCCCATGCCCAATCCTATATTCCCCGTTGCTGGACCAAGATTGATAAAGTTACGAGAGCATACACAAATAATACCGCCAATAGCAATCCAAGGCATTAAGCGATAAGGAATATTGTAGATAGTGGCAAACCCCATAGCAGAAATAGCCGCAGCTATAGCATACTCTACGAAACTATGATGTGGTGTCATAGATAAGTCTTTCACAAAGTTGTCTATACTTCCACATTTGATTGCCATTGCAATACCAAACGCCATAGCAACGACTATGAGAAGTGTATTCATTGCTCGCACCAAACCTGTGTTGATATGATTATCTAATAAATCATTCACAGCATTGATCAACGGTACTCCTGGTACGATATACAATGCACAAGCCAAGAGCGGATGCCAAGGAGTGGACGTATAGAGTATTGGACGGAGAAATTCTGGTAAAACAGATTGTACACCAGGAGTAGACAAATAAGATGATAGCCAAGCGATAAGTGTACTAACAAAAGCGGCTAAAGCAAAGTTCGCATAAAGGTTAGAACCCGAATGATTGAGGAACATTCGTAATCTATTGCCCAATATAGCAGCAATAGAAGCATAGAAGAATGCTGTCCAATCACAACCGAACTGAATACAGAACCCACCACAAGCAAAACCTGCTCCGATAGCAATCATCCAATCAGTATAATAATGTCTACCATTGGCTATCTTGTCCAATTCCTCCTCATATTTATCAAGCGTGTAATCCTCTTGGATAGCTCGCCATGAGAGTTTTGAAACTTCCTGAATAGCAAGCATATTAATGACGTGTTTGTCACAACGTTGCATCTTTGAGAAACTATGAGTTTCGTCACTTACATTCACTTGAAGAATGTAATAGCCGATCTCCATGTGTAGATTCTCCTTGGGAAGCCCCAAATAAGCCGCCGTACGCTCCATATTACGCTTTACACGACTTGTATCTGCAGAACTCTCCATTAATATTTGCCCTGTCCTTAGGAGTAGATCCAACTTTCTACGAAGGATCGTTTTGGAAGATACCATCTGATTTTCGTCCATAAAAAACAATCTTTTAGCTTTTAAAAAACGGCTACAAAGTTACGATTTATAATCCATATAGGGAAATTACCATGCTATAAATCGGACATCAACCTAACTTTTCTTATCCTCGTTTTATTGTACTATAAGGCTCTTCTCTCAAAAGGTTGACCTTTTTTCCCAAAAAGGTTGACGTTTTCTGCCAAAAAGGTTAACCTTTTCCACCAAAAAGGTCAACTCTTTTCGACAGAAAGGTTAACCCTTTTCAGAAAGAAGGTAAAGGGTTAGGACTATGAAAGAACTTAAATTAAGAAAATAACACTTTTCTTCTTGACTACAATGTTATTAAGAAATCTTGAATTATTTGGCTGTTACATCTATTATATATATCTTTGCAAATGGTAAACCACAATTAGATACCTTTATGAAACAGTTTTTCAAGTATGTATTTGCTTCGTTTGTAGGAACACTCCTTTTCAGTATTATTATGGGGTGTTTTGCTTTTATCACAATTATTGGTATGATAGCCTCAACGCAAACGACAAACGAAATAAAAGATAACTCTGTCCTTGTTTTAAATCTGTCAGGTCAACTCACTGAGAGAAGTGAAGATAATAACATAATCAGTCAGTTGCAAGGAAAGATAGGAACTATTGGATTAGACAACCTCCTATCAGCTATTGACAAGGCAAAGAATAATAAGAACATTAAGGGAATTTACATAGAGGCTGGCGCTTTCACTGCTGATTCCTATGCATCTTTACAAGCTGTGCGGAATGCATTGGTAGACTTCAAAAAGTCTGGCAAATGGATTATCACTTATGCAGATATCTACACACAAGGAACATATTACCTGTCTTCTTCTGCTAATAAAGTATATTTGAATCCACAAGGTCAGATTGATTGGCATGGTTTATCGTCTCAGCCTGTCTTCGTAAAGGATTTATTAAAGAAATTCGGAGTAAAGATGCAAGTGATGAAGGTCGGAACTTATAAGAGTGCGACTGAAATGTTTACGGGCGATAAGATGAGTGATGCCAATCGTGAGCAAACTTCTGCTTACTTGAATAGTATATGGGGAACTATAACAAAGGATGTAAGTGCTACTCGTCATATATCCGTATCTTCTCTTAATGCTTATGCAGATAGTATGATTACATTTGCAGCACCTACAGATTATCTCAAATATAAACTTGTTGATGGTTTGCTTTATACTGACCAAGTAAAGGCTGTTGTTAAGAAACAGCTAGGTCTTGATAAGGACGATGACATTAACCAAGTGTCAATTGACGATATGCAAGGTGTAGAGGATGAGGAGAATGATAATAGTGATAATCAAATAGCCGTTTATTACGCATACGGAGACATTGTTGATGGTGCTGCAGGAGGTCTATTTGCACAAGGTCATACGATTGATGCACAAGTTGTATGTAAGGATTTAGAAAAACTTACTAACGATAAAGACGTAAAGGCTGTAGTCCTTCGTATTAACTCTGGAGGTGGGTCTGCTTATGCTTCAGAACAGATTTGGCATCAAATAATGGAATTAAAAAAACAAAAGCCTATCGTTGTAAGTATGGGAGGAATGGCTGCATCAGGTGCATATTATATCTCAGCTCCTTCTAATTGGATTGTGGCAGAACCAACAACACTTACAGGGTCTATTGGAATCTTCGGAATGTTCCCCGACTTTAGTGGCTTATTAACAGAGAAACTTGGTATTAAGTTTGATGAAGTAAAAACCAATAAGTTCTCAGGATTCGGTACCCAGGCTCGTCCTTTCTCAGAAGAAGAAATGGCATACTTAAACCAGTATATCAACCGTGGTTATAAGCTCTTCCGCCATCGTGTAGCAGAAGGTCGTAAGAAGACTGATGATCAAATTGAAAAGATTGCGCAAGGTCATGTTTACTCTGGGCAAGATGCAATGAAGATTGGTCTTGTTGACCAACTAGGAGGATTAGATGTAGCCATTATGAAGGCGGCTCAATTAGCAAAATTATCGAACCATAGTATAGACTCTTATCCTGCACAAAAGAGTATGTTTGAACAGATAATACAGGAATCAACACCTAACAATTATCTTGATGAACAATTACGTGCAAACTTAGGAGACCTTTATGAGCCATTCACACTATTGAAGACGCTCAATCACCAGAGTGCTATTCAAGCTCGTTTACCTTATTATCCTAACATCCACTAATAGTCTATGGAAGGTGACCACATTAAAATAAACAAATGGCTATTGCCTTTCAGTTGGCTGTATGGGCTTATTGTGGGTATACGTAACGAGTTATTTGATTTAAATATACTCAAGACAAGGAGCTTCGATATACCTGTTATATCTGTTGGTAATATTACAGTTGGAGGATCTGGCAAGACGCCTCATGTCGAGTATCTTATCCGCCTCCTTCAAGATAAAGTAAAAGTAGCAGTTCTCTCACGTGGCTATAAACGTAAAAGCCATGGATACGTGTTAGCCAATGCTGACACACCAATGAGAGAGATTGGGGATGAACCCTATCAAATGAAAACAAAGTTCCCTAATATCCATGTAGCTGTAGATAAGAAAAGATGTGAAGGTATTGATAACATAACTTCTGACCCTGAAACCAATGACACGGATGTTATTCTACTGGATGATGCTTTCCAACACCGATATGTAAAACCTGGTATAAACATTCTTCTAGTGGATTATCATCGTCTCATTATCTATGACAAATTATTACCAGCAGGTAGACTTCGTGAGCCATTATCTGGGAAACATCGGGCAGACATCGTTATCATTACAAAATGCCCCAAGAGTCTTAATCCAATAGATTATCGAGTGCTCAGTAAAGCTATGGAACTCTACCCTTTCCAGCAACTCTACTTCACAACTCTTGATTATTGTGATTTAGAGCCTATATTTAAGGAAGGAGAAAATATACCTTTAACAGAGATCAGAGGTAAGAACATTCTATTGCTCGCAGGTATTGCGACTCCTAAGCATTTGGAATTAGATTTAAATACATATACAGGAAATAATGCTCTGACAATCTTATCTTATCCTGACCATCATTCTTTCACAACGAAGGATATCAATAAAATTAATGAGACCTTTGCACAAATGGAAGAACCCAAATTAATAATAACAACAGAGAAAGATAAAGCAAGACTTATTGATATAGAGGGGTTATCCGAGGAAGTAAAAGACAATATATATACACTCCCTATCAAGGTTAGATTCATGCTTGATAAAGAAGAGACATTTAATGAAAAAATAATTTCTTATGTACGAAAAAAATCAAGAAACAGCATCCTGGCTAAGAGAGAGGATGACAACAAGTCCAAAAACAGCCATCATTCTGGGCACCGGCCTAGGACAATTAGCTTCAGAGGTAACTGATAGCTATGAATTCTCTTACAAAGAGATACCCAACTTCCCTATATCTACAGTAGAAGGGCATGCTGGTAAACTGATTTTTGGTAAGCTTGGTGACAAGGACATCATGGCTATGGAAGGACGTTTCCATTTCTATGAGGGATACGATATGAAACAAGTAACTTTCCCTATACGTGTTATGCATGAGTTAGGAATCGAGAACTTATTTGTATCTAATGCTTCTGGCGGTATGAATCCAGAGTTTAAGATTGGTGACTTAATGATTATCACTGATCACATTAACTTCTTCCCAGAACATCCTTTACACGGAAAGAACTTCCCAACTGGACCTCGCTTCCTTGATATGCATGAGGCTTATGATCACAAGCTCATACAAATGGCTGACGAGATAGCAAAAGAGAAGAACATCCGTATAGTACATGGTGTTTACATGGGTGTACAAGGTCCTACCTTCGAAACACCAGCAGAGTATCGTATGTATCATAAGATGGGAGCTGATGCTGTTGGTATGAGTACCGTGCCAGAGGTTATTGTTGCACGTCACAGCGGTATTAAGGTCTTTGGTATTAGTGTAATTACAGACTTAGGTGGCTTTGATGTTCCTGTTGAAGTTAGTCATGAGGAAGTACAGGAAGCAGCAAACATGGCACAACCACACATGACAGAGATTATGCGCGAGATGATTAAGCGTTCATAATAATAGATACATAAATTTACCTGGACGTTCTTTATCATATATATAATAAGGTGTAGATAAAGAACGTCCAACATTTATCACTAAGTTTTTTGATAATAAATGGAAATTAAAGATCTCGGTAAGTTCGGTCTTATAGAAAGACTGACAAAGAACATTGTCCCCCAAAACGCCTCCACCCAACAGGGCATAGGAGATGATGCTGCCGTACTGAATTACTCCAATAAGGAGGTTCTTGTAACATCAAAGATGTTTATGGAGGGGGTTCAGTTCGACCTTACATATATCGATATGGAGCATTTGGCTTACAAAGTAGCTATGGCAACAATGAGCAATATATTTGCAATGAATGGTCAGCCACGTCAACTCATCGTTTCATTAGGCTTAGGAAAACGATTCAAGGTTGAGGATATCGAATTGTTCTATGCTGGTTTAAATAAGGCATGTGCTAAATGGAACGTCGATATTGTTGGTGGGGATACCAAATCATCTTATACTGGTTTTACTATCAATCTCACCTGCATTGGAGAAGCCTCCAAAGAAGACATAATCTATCGTTCTGGTGCAAATGAGACGGATCTTATTTGTGTAACAGGCGATTTGGGTTCTGCCTATATGGGCTTACAAATCCTTGAAAGGGAAAAGTCTGTCTACTATCAACAAGTTGAGGAATATAATAATAAGGTAAGGGAGGCACAACGGAACAATGACCAGGCTCGATTGAAAGCCTTACAGAAAGAACGTGTTGCTATTGATGATTTCCAACCCGATTTTGCTGGAAAAGAATACCTCATTGACCGACAGTTGAAACCAGAAGCACGTGGGGATGTCTTGCAACAACTACGTCAAGCAGGAATCCACCCCACTTCAATGATTGATATTTCTGATGGTTTAGCTAGCGAACTTAAGCATATTTGTCAACAAAGCCACTGTGGGTGTAGGGTCTATGAAAAGAATATTCCTATTGACTATCAAACAGCAGTAACCTGTGAAGAGTTCAATATGAATCTCACAACTGCGGCTTTAAATGGAGGAGAGGATTACGAACTACTTTTCACTGTTCCAATCGGTGACCATGAAAAGATTGATAAGTTAGAGAATATCAAGCAGATAGGTTATATTACAAAGGAAAGTCTAGGTAACTATATCATCACACGTGATGGTAATGAGTTCGAATTGCAAGCACAAGGATGGGCAGTAAAGGAAAATTAAGTTATCTGTTAAAGGATTAAAATTGTAAGGAAAATCCTTAGAAAGGTTTGGAGGTCTCAAATAAAAGCACTACCTTTGCATCGCAATTCAGAAATAGCAACAATGATAGCTAAAGTATGAGTAGTAAAAACATGATGGTGCCATAGCTCAGTTGGTAGAGCAAAGGACTGAAAATCCTTGTGTCCCCGGTTCGATTCCTGGTGGTACCACTCCTCCTTTCATCAGGGCGGTTCTCGTAAGAGGCCGCTCTTTTCGTTTTACGATCCTACCATAAAGAGTACATTAAAGATTTACAAAATACTCGAAGACAACACGAGATTCTTAGAAGAGGATTGATTTCTTATTGCGTCTATTATCTTATTCAAGTTTGATAGATTCCTATCGTAGCCCAACTATAAATTTCACTTTATTTGCTGTTATAACTATCTCTTATAGAAGCACTCGCATAAGCAAATAATTACGAGTACAAGAGGAAGGATAGTTATAACAGCAAAATCGATGAACGCTCTCAAACTAATAATTTCTACTTAATCTCGGCCACCACATATTCAGAACGTGTACCAATGCGGAACTTACCGCCCCAAATACCGATACCTGAAGAAACATAATACTGTGTATTACCCTTTTGTAAAGGACCAAAAGCATCTTCATAGATCCTATCCTCTATCCAACTAACAGGCCAAACTTGACCATAATGTGTGTGCCCTGATAACTGAAAGTCAACTCCTGCTTGCTCTGCCTCCTCCAAATGATAAGGCTGATGATCCATCAGAATAGTATAGTAGCCCTTTGGTGCTTTTTGCAACAACGTCGATAGACTAGCACGACGCCTATTTGTTCTATCGTCACGCCCCACAACAAGCAAAGTATCACCATCAGTCAGAGATACAAGCGCATGATTATCTATCAGCAAATGAATCCCCGCATCCTTATAAAATTGCTTTGCACGAGGCTCTCCACTATAATATTCGTGGTTACCAAGACAAGCATAGACGGGTGCATTAAGTTTCTTAAACTCCGCAGCCATATTCTGATCAAGTAATGCACGAATACTTCCATCAATAATATCTCCAGCTATAAGTATCGCCTCCGCATGCTCAGCATTCACTTTGTCAATCCATTTACGGAACTCCTTCACACGATTGTGATAACCTAAGTGCAAGTCCGTAAGCATGACTATTCGATGTTGTTTGTGCATTGTCTTCGCTGAATTTAAAGTCAATGGCACACGCTCTTTATGTAAGTAATTCAGATAACCATAAACGAACAGCCCCACAATGATAACAAGCACAGAAGTCGTCCCTATCCAACTATTGCGCAGAAAGGTGGGCGGAACGAGATGTGCAACTTTTCCTAAATCGAGGATGAGGAACAACATCATCAGATACAAACCAATGAAGAGGGATGAATTGCCCACTTCGTAAAGTATTGTTGCAACTGACATCGGCAACCGATCTATAAAGAAGTGGGCAAAAAGACTAAGGAAACAGAGGAGCAACGCTCCTGTTATCACCCATTTACCAACATTACTCAAGGGCAATAATTGCCAAACGTGCCAACCAACATACCCACAACCTGTTAAGAGAATGAGGGCAAAAACAACTATCATTGTTACATTCATACTTCTACCTTTGTACTTTACTTTTACCATTATTTATATTATAACTTAGTCGTTATTTATATCTTACTTTAATCGTCAAATGAACTTATACTTAAACTGCAATCGTACTTATACTTAATCGTCCATCATACTTATACTTAGACTGCTATCCTACTTTAAGTTAGAGTCCGATATTCTACACGTTTGTATAATCAGTTATACACGTTTGTATAATTAGTTATACACGCCTGTATAATTCGTTATACAAACGTGTAGAACTCGGTAAGTCTTGTTGAAGTACGATTGAACACTAACTTAAAGTATGGTTGACACCTAACTTAACCATCTATCTCACTTATCCTTAGACATCAATCTTAGTGAAAAAGCGCATCCAAACCATCGAGGCTAATCCTCTCATCAGTAGGAAAGTAAGGAAGGCAAGCCACAATGCCTCATTCGCAAGATTCCCCCTAAACCCTAAGTAAACAGCGAAGAACGATAGCATGGCAATGACCGTTGAAAAGAGCATACCCTTCGTGTCAGTAAGTCCGATGAATACTCCATCAAGGATGAAAGCCGTCACACCTACAACAGGAATAAAGCAAGCCCAAGGCAAGTAAGGTCGTGCCGCCTCAACGACAGCGGCATCATCCGTAAGAAGATGTAAGAATCCTGTTCCACCTATCACATATAACCCCGTGAACATTAGGGTCATCAAGCCGCCAAACGCAAACAAGCGTCGTATCGTAATTCGCAGTCCTTGCTTATCTCCAGCACCATAATACTTGCCACTCAAGGCTTCCCCTGCATAAGCAAAACCATCCATGACGTAAGAGAAGATAGTGAACAAGGTCATCAACAGCGTGTTTACAGCCAACAGCATTGTACCTTGTTTTCCTCCCGCCGAAGTAAAATAGAAGTTAACGGCTATCAAACACAAGGTGCGAAGAAAGATATCTTTATTGACAAGAAAGAAGTCAATCCACGCTCCTTTCACGGCAAGAATGTGAGTCAAGCTAGCCCAAGTAGATTGCCCTAAGCTCGTTACTTTTCTTGCCTTATTAATCTTACTTACACGCTTCCACGCACTTAATAATGCCACAAGGAAACCAATCCATTGAGCGAGCAACGTTCCTGTAGCTACACCCGTTATCCCCCACCCCAAAGCAAACACTAAGGATAAAGAAGTAAGAATATTCACTATATTCTGTAAGATGGCTACGACCATAGGTGTACGTGTGTCCTGCATCCCAATGAACCAACCTGTCAACCCGTATAAGCCCAACATTGCTGGTGCACCCCAGATAACAATGCGGAAGTAAGTTGCAACATAATCCCACGAGGCTTCAGGTGTATTCATCAAACGTAATAAGCCCCATTCCAATCCTCTTTGAGCAAGGATGAACGATAAACCGAAAGCAAGTCCAATGGTTAAGCTACGCACCAATATGCCAATACATTCCGCATTGTCCGCACGTCCAAAGGCTTGAGAAGTCATCCCACTGGTTCCCATTCTTAGGAATCCAAGTAACCAGTACATCACATTGAAAATCATTGTTCCAACGGCAATCGCACTGATATAGGCTTCATTGCCAATATGCCCCACCACCATAAGGTCAACTAAACCTAACAGCGGCACCGTGATATTACTCACAATGGAAGGTAAGGCTAAGCGGAGTATCTCCTTATTCTTATCGTCCAATCGCATCATTGTTTCACTCACGAATATAGTCTTTCGCTACAAGGTCGTAATATAAAGCTTCCAACTCAGCCAAGGATAAACGTTCTATGGAATGTTCTAACACGCGGATAAGCTCCATCCGACGAGTTTCATTCTCTACTCTATCAAAGTTCATAAGATTTCTTTTCTATATTATATCGTTGCTCTTCCTATTAGAAGGGACAACATGACATACTAACTTACATTGCTATATACACGCAGAATGAGTCGACAAAAGTAATTGAATTAATTGTGAATTCAAAAGATATTAGGTAATTTTGCGTACATTAATGTATTATTAAACCATTATGGGAAAGAAACAGGAATACAAGCAAAAGAATGAGGAATATCTGAAAGAAGTTAGTCAGCGGGAGGGAATAAAGGTTCTTCCTCATGGTATTCTTTACGAGATAATAAAAGAAGGAACGGGCGAAGGAAAGGTGCAGTCACGTTCTATCGTGACTTGTAATTATCGTGGGAGCCTCATCTCTGGTAAGGTTTTCGATGATAGTTGGCAAAGGGGAGTGCCAGAGGCATTCCGTGTTAACGAATTGATTACAGGCTTTCAAATAGTTCTATGCGCCATGCATAAGGGGGATCATTGGTGTGTTTATATCCCTTATCAAGACGGATATGGTACGAAAAGAGACGGGGATATTCCTGCCTTCTCTACACTAATCTTTGAGATTGAACTCATTGGGATAGGTTAAGAACGTAGAGCGGAAAGTAATCTTCAATTAGCTTTTTAAAATACAATGTCTATGTTGCTTAAAACATTCATTGGTTCTTGCATTGCGTTAATATCCTTCTGTTCTTGCAATTCAAAGTCGACTGTCGGGAACATGGCAGGAGAATACCACTATATATATAAGGTGGGAAAGGGGATGAGTGGGAGTTGCCGTCTGACACTATGTAAGGACAGCAGTTTCAGTTACTCAGAACATTTCGACCTCATGTATTCAAGTGGTAAGGGAGTATGGGAACTAAAGAAAGACACGATAACCTTAATGTTTGATAATCCGCCTTATAGCATTTACGAGGCACTAGCAGGCGGAGAGACTTTTCGTGGAACTTGGACTGTGCCCGTCATAAGAAGAAACAAAGTGCAAGTAAAGAATATAATACTCGTTAAGGAGTTGCACTTAACGAAGAAGTCATCTTATCTTGAGACGAAGAAGAATAATTAATTCACATTCGGATATGCGCTGCACCCTATCATCAATCGGCACAAAAAAAAGACTCTCATCATTGAAAGTCTTCTTTGAGGTGCCTAGCGGAATCGAACCGCTCTACATGGTTTTGCAGACCATTGCCTAACCTCCCGGCCCAAGCACCATTGTTGTTAGCAAAGGAGTATCTTGCTTTGCGTGTGCAAAGATAAGTACTTTATTCGGTTTAACCAAACTTTTCAAGATTTTTTTCAATGCCTTATAAGAAAATCATCCTTACGTTGCATTGCTCAATACTACTTAAAGGGTATTAAAAAGAGGACTCCAGCTAATGGTTAACTTGCGAAGTCCTCCGTTTCTAATTACTTAAAGCATACAGGCTTCTTGCGCCCTTTCAACTTCCGCTTAGCTTTGAGTTGGTCGTGGATAGCACATCCAGCGCAACCATGACAAGGGTCTTTGGCAGTTTGAAATGTTTGCCAAACTCTATAACCCACATAGGCTAGAGCCGCAAGAAGGACTATTGCTAAAACAATATATTGCCACATATCCTCCTCCTTCTATCTCTTAAACAGGAACGTTCGTATCATCCTCAGCAAATGGATCTTCAGAGAAGTTTAGCTCATCCTCATCAAACCATTTAGAGAGTTTCTCCTTTGCTTTATCCTTTAAGTTATCGTCAACTTGACTCCAAACCTTCCCTAAAGCATAGAGAAGAACGGCGAGGTCGTCAGCTAAACCAGCTATTGGTATTGCATCGGGAACAACATCTATAGGAGAGATCAGATAACCCAAAGCCCCAATGATGATGGCTTTGTCTTTCAATGAGACCTTGTCACTCTGCATGAGATAATAAAGAATCAAAGCTATATAAACCAACTTAGCTCCTGCTCGCTTGGCTATGCGTTGTATCTTCTCAATAAAGTTCTGCTGTGAGAACTTGTCCTTGTATTTCTGTAAATCAGGTATTTCCATATTACAATTATATTAAAATTATTACTTAAAGGCTATCACTTTGTCAACGTATGCTTTAGCTTCAGGATAATCTTGATTAGCACGACGAACACGACTACGAACAACTGCCTTCATGATTACTCTATAGATTAAGAAGAGCACCAAACCGACAGCTATTGCCGCCAAAACATTCCACACGCCTTTAAAAGGTAGTGAGTCGTCAGGGAAACCAGACATTACGAGGATTGGCAAACATAATAAGATGCCAGCTACAGTATAACGTGAACGTTCGGTCCCCTCGCTATCTAAAGCTGCTTGATAATCAAACAAATAATCTGAAAGAACCTCTTCGCTAACCTCTACTGGACGTTGAGGGAAACCTGCTTCATCCTTATGATTCCTTATCTTATTCTCTACAACGTGCTGGAAGTCATCCACTACAGTTACATATTGTTCTTCTAAATCTTTCATGAATAAACTTGTTTTTTAGCTAATGTCACACTCTCACCCACGCTAATCTTCTATAAAGGAAGATTAAAGGAGCATATTTGATAAAAAAGATAAAGCAGTGTTCCTATAAGCCGGGTTCCGTCTCTTCCTCATCTTTCGATAAATAGGAAGATGCCTGTCATTTATCTAGTTTACAAGTCACCTTGTAACTCAAGCATTCTACCCTCCGTTGTGCTAACGCTTGGGCGGGCAGCCCTCAAACAACGGTTTACATGAACTTGCAGCTCCTGAACGGTACAGCCAGACGATCACCCGCCTGCTGGTAGTCTCTTACACTACCTTCTCACCCTTACCACTATTAGAAGTGGCGGTCATTCTCTTCTACCTTCATCTACTGTCACCAATAGCTTCTACTTTCGGAAGCAGGATGCCCTATGCTGCCCGGACTTTCCTCTCGTACCTTTAAAGGATACCAGCGACAGAGCCGGAACACTGCCTTATCAGGGTTACAAAGATACTATTAAAACATGGAACGGGCAAAATATTTTGATTTTTTTCATATAAGTAGAAGGGCTCACAAACTGTAACTACATTGCATATCACTATTCAATAGCATAAGAAAAGAGCATATTCTTTACCTTTGAAGGTACTCTTTTCACATGAAAGAAAGCACCTTTTATAACCTTACAAAGCATCTTGTAATATACATCAGATTGCCTGTTGATTATCAGGATGTTATAACCTTAATGTAATTATCCCTCCTTTTTCTCCTTAGAAAATCATATAGAAGAAAGGGAGCAAGCCTTTTGATGATACTTACAAAGAGTTATTACCTATAGTTATTATTAACTAATTTGAAAGAATTAATAACGAATTGAAGAAGAGATAACAGAAAAAAAGCGTTGAAACTGAACGAATGTAAATTTATCAATTCTTCTAATTAAGAGCCGTTAAGTAGCGAAATTAAAGTGTTAAAATCGGATAAAGATAACTGACAAAATAACCGATTTACACAATTTGCACCTATATTTGCACCCACAAAAGAAGTCTGATGGACATTCCCCACAATGCCAATTTGACAGATAACAAAGTTACTAATAAATAAAAGAATAAGTATATGAAGAATTTATCAAAGTATCTGGCTGGTGCAGCATGTGTTACTGCTCTTGCCTTTTCCACTAGTGCTTTCATCAAAGTATATGCAGCTGAAGCACCAGTTGTAGCTCCAGGTCAACCAGTAGACCTCACTTATGCAGCAGAGAAAGCACTGCCTGCTGTAGTGCATATCAAGTATGTACAAAACTCTAAGACACAGACAGTAGACGTTCAAGATGACCCATTTGGAGGCTTCTTCGATCCATTCGGTTTCTTCGGCAACCCTAATCAAGGTAACGGAGGTTCACGCAAACAGAAGATTCAGAC
This sequence comes from Prevotella sp. 20925_1_30, assembly GCF_041433025.1. Taxonomy (NCBI): domain Bacteria; kingdom Pseudomonadati; phylum Bacteroidota; class Bacteroidia; order Bacteroidales; family Prevotellaceae; genus Prevotella; species Prevotella sp. 20925_1_30. The sequence goes on from NZ_JAPWAR010000031.1 coordinate 14,334, forward strand.
ACCAAAGAAAGAGGCAACTGGTAGCGGTGTTATTATTTCATCAGATGGATATATCGTAACGAACAACCACGTGGTTGAAGGTGCTGACGAATTGACAGTTACCTTAAATGACAATAGAGAGTTCTCTGCACGTATCGTTGGTGCTGACAAACAGACAGACCTTGCCTTATTGAAGGTAAATGCGAAGAATCTCCCTACTCTACCGATTGGTGACTCAGATAAACTAAAAGTTGGAGAATGGGTAATCGCTGTTGGTAACCCTTATAACTTAAGTTCTACTGTTACAGCTGGTATCGTTAGTGCAAAATCTCGTGGCTTAGGAGCTTCTCAAAATGGTATCGAGAGCTTCATTCAAACTGATGCTGCTATCAACCCAGGTAACTCTGGTGGTGCACTAGTAAATACTCAAGGAGAACTGGTTGGAATCAACGCAATGCTTTACTCACAGACTGGTTCTTATAGTGGTTATGGTTTCGCCATCCCAACAACTATAATGAATAAGGTGGTTGATGATATTAAGAAGTATGGTAGCGTTCAACGTGTAACCTTAGGAATTCAAGGCGGTGACGTTCTCAACTATATCAACGCACAGAAGGAAGATGGTAAGAATGTAGATCTTGGAACGAATGAAGGTGTATATGTTGCCGAAGTAATGTCAGAGGATGGTAATGGTGCAGCTCTAGGCTTGATGAAGGGTGATGTTATCACAAAGTTTGATAACCAAAAGATAACTCGTATGTCTGAACTTCAACAGGCACTCAATGGTAAACGCCCTGGTGATAAGGTTACAATAACTTATCTACGTAATAAGAAAGAAATTACAAAGACAATTACATTGAAGAATGCGCAGGGTACTACAAAGATTATCGAGCAAGCTGATATAGATGTTCTTGGTGGTCAGTTCCGCCCAGTAACAGAGGCTATGAAGAAGCAATTGAACATCAACTATGGACTTGAAGTACTGAAGGTTAATAACGGTGCGTTGAAGTCTGCTGGTATCAATCGTGGCTTCATCATCCAGAATGTCAATGATAATATGGTTAAGAGCATTGACGACTTACAAGGTCTCGTAAAGAAGGCTTCAACCAGCAAAGATCCAGTACTCTACATACAGGGTATTTATCCAACTGGCAAGAAAGCATACTTCGCAGTACCATTGGGTGACTAAGCTTTTAGCTATAGTCTTTTGAGACAATAAAAGATAATCCTCCTTTCTCCTGAAAATAACCATGAGAAAGGAGGATTTCTATCTATAATAAGGTAATATTTTCTATGTTTTATTTGTTCAGCTCATTGAATTTACGTAAATTTGCCATCACTTTAGTTAATGCCAAACAACATGAGACAATTGAAAATCACAAAATCGATTACGAATCGAGAGAGTGCTTCTCTTGATAAGTATCTTCAAGAAATCGGTCATGAAGAAATGATTAGTATTGAGGAGGAAGTTGAACTTGCTCAGCGAATACGAAAAGGTGACCGTAAGGCTCTTGAGCGGCTAACTAAAGCCAACCTACGCTTCGTTGTCTCTGTGGCAAAGCAATATCAAAATCAAGGATTATCGCTTGCCGACCTTATCAATGAAGGTAACTTCGGTTTGATAAAGGCTGCTGAGAAATTTGATGAGACGCGCGGTTTTAAGTTTATCTCTTATGCAGTGTGGTGGATTCGACAGAGTATCTTACAAGCTATTGCAGAACAAAGTAGAATCATTCGATTACCCCTCAATCAAGTTAGCTCGGTCAACAAGATAAACAAAGTGCTAAACAAGTTTGAGCAAGAAAACGAACGAAGACCAAGCATAGATGAGATAGCACAGGATACAGATATTCCTGAAGAAAAGATAATTGAAGCTTTTAAAGTAAACACGCATCATATCTCTGTTGATGCTCCTTTTCATGATGACGATGAAAGTAGTTTATTGGATGTTATCCCGAATGATGCAATTCCATCTACTGACAAATCTTTAGTGGAAGAAAGCTTACGAGCAGAGATTGGTAGAGTGTTGGATATCCTCGAAGATAGAGAAAAGAAAGTCATTGAGGCTTACTTCGGTATCAACCAACGAGAGATGACCTTGGAAGAGATTGGAAGTAAATATGGACTGACACGTGAACGCGTAAGACAAATAAAAGAGAAAGCAATAAGACGATTACGTCAACAAACAAATAGTAAAATACTCAAGGCTTATCTTGGGCAATAATATTAATATAGAAATAAGAAAATGAGACTTCGCCAACTATTAATCGTCACAGCTCTTCTTGTGGGATGTGTAATTAACGGTAATGCAAAAGGATATAGACCAGCAAAGATTTACATGTTTGGTTTTGCTGCTTCTTTTAATGATTCAACTGTCTATCTAACGGATATTCAAACAGTAAATGCGTACTTGGTAAACAATAGAACTAAGTTCTTGGCTAATCGTGAAGACTATTCTTATCAATTACGCAACTATTTACAAAGTAATGGTTTGGAGGCTTATCCTACTTGTATAACAATGTTCGCAGAGAACGAGAAAGATGCTACAAAGAAGTATCTTAAACTAAAAGAACGTTACGAGAAATCGAAAAAGAAATACTCCATCAAGAGTTTAAAAGATAGTCAGTTTAAGTACACGCCTGTTGAACCCGACCAACAATCATAAAATGGACGTAAACAACTTTAGAGTAGCTGACCTTGATGTACAGATTACATTCCGTGATACAAGTATCAACGGAATGCACTTATTACGCTCGTTTGAACCTTTTAGAGTCAAGGAAGAAGCAGACAAACCTTTCTTTCGTCTTATTGTTGATGATTCAATAAGACCTGTACCCAAAGAGCAACGCAAACGTATTCGTGCCTTTGACACAGGTAATGGAGATACCATTGTTGATCGTGTTGAAGACGGAAGTTATCAGTACATCATCAAAGATATTAGTGGTGCTGATTGCTGCTTACTTAAATGTAATAAGGATTTCAGCGAATGTTATTGCGCCTTGAATGGCAACACCAATATGCGTACATTCGGTCTTAATAATGCACTGATGCTCATCTTCGCATTTGCAGGTGCGCAACGAAAAGTCTTGCTTATCCACGCCTCCTTAGTACGCAATAATGGCTATGGATATGCTTTTATAGCAAAGAGTGGAACGGGAAAATCAACACAAGTCAGCATGTGGTTGCGTCATATTCCAGGTAGTGACCTCATGAATGATGATAATCCCATTGTAAGACTTATTGATGGAGAAGCATGGATCTATGGAAGTCCTTGGAGTGGGAAAACTTCTTGCTATCGTAATATTAAAGCTCGCTTAGGTGCAATCACACGTATCGACCGAGCTAAAGAAAACTCTGTCGACAAGCCCTCTCCTATTGAAGCATTCGCTTCTCTCCTCCCTTCTTGCTCTAGCATGAAATGGGATTCAGCCATCTACAATGCTGTTTGTGATACTATCACTAAAATAGTTGAGACTGGTCGTATATATACTCTTCACTGCTTGCCAAACAAAGAAGCAGCGGAGGTTTGTCAACGCGCAATAGCAATTAAATAAGGAATGTCGACTAAAAAGCCAATCCTCACAACAACTGAGATTCAATTTGCAAATGCTGATTTAATCCCAGAAGTCGTTAAGATCTTAAACGAAGGACATAATGTAACTTTGCGTCTTCGAGGATTCTCTATGCGTCCATTCCTTGAGAATGACAGAGACAAGGCATTACTGGTAAAACCTTCAAGTATAAAGGTTGGCGATCCAGTCCTTGCCGAGATAAGTCCAAAACATTTTGTTCTGCATCGTATTGACCAAATAGAAGGAGAGAATATCACGCTTCGTGGTGACGGAAATCTCGGTGTTGAACATTGTAAACAAGAAAACATCGTTGGTGCAGTCATTGGTTTTTATAGAAAAGGACATAAGACCATGGATCGTACTGACGGGTGGAAATGGAAGTTATATAGCAAACTATGGGTAGGTTTACTTCCCTTTCGTCGTTATCTCCTTGCCGCCTATAGGCGATTGTGGATTCCATTGTTCGGACCAATCTAAGCAAATGACAAAGTTCCTTTCTCTATCCAATCAAACAAATAAGGCTAAGACATTAACTCATAATAAGTAATCAACAATAATGAAAGTAAAGAATGGCTTTAACCTCCGTGAAGTCTGCGGAGAAAATATCATAGTTGCAGAAGGAGATGAGAATATCGACTTCAGCAATATCATCTCTATGAATGAGAGTTCGGCTTACTTATGGCAAGAAGTGCAGAAACTAGATAACTTCACCATTGAAACTCTCACCCAACTCCTTTGTGAACAATATGAGATTGATGAAGCAACAGCTAAAAAAGATGTAACAACACTTGCTACGCAATGGGCTGCAGCTGGAATCATTGAGGGTGAGGATATGCCTGAAGTAAAAGTAGAGATGACACAAGACAAGAAAGATATTGAACCAAAGAAGGAGCAAGAGACCAACGAAGAAGGAAAGAAGAAAGGTTTCTTTAAGCGTATCTTTGGATAGATAAAGGATTAGACTCAAGCCAGACCAAGACTAGCTTATATATAATAACGACTCATTTACATTCCCTTTCGAAAGTAAATGAGTCGTTATAGTCTTTCTTATATCACCACTATTTGCTTAGGTATATAAAAAAAACGACCCGCACATTTGAGCATCGTTGAGAGGCTTGGCGGGTTCTCGCACTGCAAATATACACAAATTATCCAAATTACACAAACATCTTTAAAGAAAGGATTATAAACTAGACGTTTTAATCAAAATAAATTGTTTTGAACATAGAATTGTGTTCCTCTGTTTAAAACAAAAGCCTCACCCCTTTTGGTGCCCCCCTCTCTGGAGGAGAGGGGCTGGGGGTGAGGCAGTATGCCACGAGAGCGAGAGAACCAAATTAATACACTAGTTTTGAAAGACATTAATTTCACAATTAATATAATCGATTGTCTTATTACAGAACGATTGATACCCTAAATCAATCTTAAATGCTCCCGTGGTAAAAAAGAAAGCCGCCCCTAAAAGGAAGCCTCCCCAAGCCCCTCCAAAGGAGGGGATGTCCTTATTGCATACAGTTTGAAATAGCCAAATATATATGAGCGGACTTAGGGACATCCCCTCCTCCGGAGGGGCTTGGGGAGGCTTTCTTGGGTGGGGGGCATTACCCTGCCTGCGGTCCTGTGTGGTCTTCACTCCCCTCTCCATTCGGAGAGGGGGCGGGGGTGAGGCTTTTTTGTTTCTTCCTCGCAGGGTTATCCACATCCACCTGCAACTCCTTTAACGCCTTGCGCACCGGACTCTTCCAAGTCAATGTCAACCTCGGAGCTTTAAGGCTCTTGGCGCATACATCTTTCTCGTTTTCTTCCATCTTTGAGGGCACGTTCACACGCAAAGAGAAAATGTCACCGAGGTCTAAGCCTGTTCCCATGCGTGCACATTCAAGGATTAGATTGCGAAGCGTGATAATCACGTTCCGTGCATCACCCTCCGTCAATGAGGTTTCACGAACAATGCGTTCCAACACCATTTCGGGTGAGATCTTCTGTTGACCTTTCGGTACGGCGATATACACCGTCTTACCCTTCATTTTTCCCATTGTCGCCTTACGAGGCGCAACTTTGAATTCAATCATTTTGATTTGGTTTTTAATTAAACATTAGATTAATATATCAACATCATTTTGATGTCTTTTTTCATGTGTTTTATACCCAGCAGTTGGGTCATCTCGTACCCAGCTGCTGGGTAGCATCGTACCCTGCCCGCTGGGTAGACCCTTACCCATTCGCTGGGTACGATCGTACTTATTCGCTGGGTACAACTCTACCCATTCGTTGGGTACAAAACAGACCACGAACAATCGCAATGACTACTTGAATGTTGGCTCGACCCTGAACGGGTTGTAGCGACCGCTGTAGTGGTACACCTCGACGTAAACAGGGGAGAAGCGCAGGTCATACGCGGTGTAGTTGTTCTCCGGGTAAGCACTTGACGACCAATAGAAGCCGCGGAAGCCAACGTGGTTCAGCCTACCAGAGTCGTAGGTACCCAAGGCGGGCAGGTAGAAATAATTGTTTGCATCGGCTGCGGAAGGAAGAGTATGAGATACAAGCCAGCTACCATCGTTTCCATTTGTACGCCAGTCTGTGCCGTCGACAGATTTCTCGGTGTTATAATTACCTTCTGCCAGTAAGACTGACTTCTTCTTAAGCCACACACCACCTTTATATAAATGACCCATGGTAGTCCATAATTCGTCTTCATCCCAACGAGAATCGCCGTACTTTGCGTACCACGTCATCTCGTTGACATTTGGGAGAGTAGCGCAACTCTGAGTAGCATCGAAGCGACCTGAACCACCGCCCTCATGATACCAACGATGGTTAGCGTCGCTACTGCTCTGGGCGTAGTTTGATGAACTGTTATTAATAAGGGTTGGCTGACCTGTGTCTCCTGGCAAATGCTTTGTCCATTCGTAACCATACCAATATTGTTGCTGAGCATCCCACATGTAATAATGGTCACCGTCGTAGTTCTTTATTTGCAGATCAGCTTCCATGTTGACATATTCATTCTTTGCAAAGGTGTGAGAAGGAATGATCTTGGTAATAGTTCCCTCTACGTGTGTCGCAACATCCTTTACCCAGTAGCGGATTCGTAAAGTGTGTGTGCCAGGCTTAATAACCATGTAAGCACCATTGGTCGTTAGGTTAGCAGAATTGTTTGTCAAAGGGAAGCCATTAGCATAAGTACCACTACCTTTGGTTTCAAGCACAATCTGCTTTCCGTTACCTGTACCTGTTAATGCACCTGCACCAGTATCTGCAGTTGGATCAAGTGTATAGGTAGAGGTAGATGCGATGTCATTATCTGATGTTACTTCTATCTTCGTGAGATAGCAATACTTTAGTACATCATTGCTTGTATAAGGCTTAAAAACAAGGTAGGCAGCCTTGTGGTCGAGTGCGAACTCAAACTCGTGGCTTGTAGCGTTGCGTGTTGCCTTGGCTATACCGCAATCGCCTGATACACCAAAGTGAGCGGTGGTGTTAGGCTCTGTTTGCTTTTGCTTATTGGAGATAGTTACTTTATCTTGACTACCATTCTTGCCAGGATAATAAACTTCGTATGAAGATTTGGCGGTGTATTTACCAGGCATTAAAAACTTGAAAGAGGCTGTCTTGCCTGTTGGCGAGTTGCTACTTTGCTTCCAATTGCCGCTATCATCCTTTACCCAAATCTTATCGCCTGCTTCCCAATAGAATTTGCCATCTGCCTCCATGGTTGTGCGTGTTGCAGGTTCGCCAGTGCTGAATGCTGTTAAACCTTTATCGTCAGTGGAGGTTTTGCCGTTCTGCGCTAAATCATCATTAGCACAAGAGGCAAAGGCAAAGGCTAATGTTAAACCACACACGACCGCCAAAGATGTTAGTCGTGATATGAATGAATGTCGTTTCATTGTTTTCTTCATTTTTACTTAGTTCTCTTTGTTAATAACTCTCTGTTAGTCTTCCCAAGCGGAAAAATCGTCTTCGTTCTCATTGTCAGCTCCCTGCCATGCCGGTGCTTGCTTAGCACTACTGATGGTTCCTCCAGGTGTTGCTGGGTTATGCTGACCATTAAAAGGAGACCCCGCCATTAAATTAGTGGTTTCGTTTACCTGAACTATTACGCAATTAGGTGCAGAATAGTTCTTCTTTTGTTTCTTTTTCTCCATTGTTTTATTGATTAAAAATAGTTGTTATTTCGTGCTTAATTTTTCTATATTTCGGTTTAGGTACGGACACAAAAAAAGAACAAAGGAAACTCCTAGAAGTCCTTTGTTTACAGGGTTTACGGCACGCTTCACGCGCGCGTACGCGAGAAGAAAAAATGTGTAATTTACGCCTGCTCTACTAGAGAGAGAGAGAGAGTATACAATTATTTGGAACTACCAAATAATTTGCTATCTTTTTCTCGATTATTTTTCTCTCCGTATTCAATGATTCAAA